>JAAXKN010000003.1:0-109161 GCA_025612375.1 Ignavibacteria bacterium | reverse complement strand
TTTGACCTCCTGTTTGAACGATTCTTGAACCCGGCCAGAAAGTCCATGCCTGATATCGACGTGGACTTCGCCGACTCCAAGCGCGAACGCGTAATTGAATACGTGAAGGAAAAGTACGGCGAAAGCTCTGTATGCCAGATCGTTACTTTTAACAGGCTTTCTTCTAAAGCCGTTTTACGCGACGTGGCAAGAGTGCTGCAGATACCAATTTCTGTGGTTAGCTCAATTACTAAGTTTATACCTTCTAAATTCGGCAAGGTTTATTCAATCGAACAGGCACTTGCCGAGGTACCCGAACTTAAATGGGTAAATGAATCAAGGGATCCCAAGATACTTGAACTCATAAAGTACGCAAAGATACTTGAGGGTATGAACCGTAACTCCTCAAAGCATGCCGCAGGCGTCGTTATTTCACCGGGCGACGTGAGTAACTTCGTCCCCCTGGCTACTCCCGGAAACTCAAGCGACCTGGTTACACAGTACAACATGAAGGAGCTTGACACAACGGGGCTCCTCAAGATGGACTTCCTCGGGCTCCGTACACTTACGATCATTCAGGATGCTATTGACCTCATAAAAAAGACGCATAATGTTGAAATAAATCCGGATGACATTCCTCTGGATGACGAAAAAACTTTTGCTCTTTTTGCCAAGGGACAGACCACTTCCGTATTCCAGTTTGAAAGCGGCCCCATGAGGGAGTACCTTAAAAAGCTGAAGCCCACAACAGTCAAAGACCTTTCAGCCATGAACGCCCTTTACCGTCCGGGCCCTATGGAGTTTATTGACGACTTTATTAAAAGAAAGCACGGCCTGGCAGAGACCGTATACCTCCACCCCGTCCTTGAGCCTATGCTCAAGGAAACCTATGGCATCATTGTCTATCAGGAACAGGTAATGCAGATTGCAAACCGGGCAGCCGGAATGACGCTGGCTGAGGCTGATTTACTGCGCCGCGCTATGGGTAAGAAGGACCTTCAGGCAATGAAGGAACAGAAGGTAAAGTTTGTCGCAGGTGCCGTTAAAAACAATATTGCTGAAAAAACAGCCTCTGAAATTTTTGACGCCATCGATAAATTTGCAAATTATGGCTTCAATAAAAGCCATGCTGTGGCCTACAGCGTCGTTGCTTATCAGACGGCTTACCTTAAGGCCCATTACCCGGCTGAATTCCTGGCTGCAAACCTTACAAATGAAGTCGGCAATACGGACAAGGTTACAACCTTCCTTGAAGACTGCCGCAAACTTAAGATCGAGGTGCTCTGCCCTGATGTTAATATGCCTTCAGTGTATTTTGACGTCATCGACGGTAAGATCCTCTTTGGTATGTGCGCTATTAAGAACGTGGGTATTGGCGCCGTTGAAGAAATTAAGAAAAAAAGAGAGGAACTGGGGCGTAATTTTACAAGCATATTCGACCTTTGTGCAAACGTCGATACAAGAACGGTTAATAAAAGGGCTCTCGAAGGCCTCATACTTGCTGGTGCACTGGATAAACTTTCAGGCACCAGGGCGCAGAACATTGCAGCCGTCGAAATGGCACTTGAATTCGGCAGCAAAGTAAAAAATTCCAAGTTCAGCATTACGGACAGCCTTTTTGGAGGCGGAAACATGGAGGAGGTTGCAATACCCGAGCCCCCGCTGCCTGAGGTCGAAAACTGGACTTCCAAGGAAGAACTTTCAAAAGAAAGGGAGGTCCTGGGCTTCTATCTTACTGACCACCCTTTAAGAAAGTACGAGCTTGAATACAGGTCATTTGCAACTGTCTTCCTGGGAGAAACAGAAACTCTTGAGAATGTTGAGCAGGTCCGCGCAATTGGCGTTGTTACGGGACTGAAGACAAAAATTGACCGCTCGGGGAAAACCATGGCATTTTTTTCGCTCGATGACCTTTCAGGCTCCTGCGAGTGCGTCGTCTTCGGGTCGACTTTTGAAAAAATCGGGAAGTATATTTCTGAGGAGGCTACTGTTCTTCTCGTGGGGCGCCCTGAAAGCAGCGGCGATGCTATAAAACTGCAGATAGAAAACGCTATGCCCCTGGAGGTTACAAAAGCACAGTTTACAAAAAGCCTCAAGGTTGTAATTGACCAGGAGAAGTTTTCTACTCCGGAAATAATAATTAAATTAAAGAAGATACTGGAAAAATCACAGGGCAATATCCCTGTCATCCTTCACGTAGTTAATAACGGTGAAAAGCCAAGGCTCTTTCACCTGAAGAATTACAGGGTGAAAATTTGCGATGAGCTTGCTCATTCTCTTTTGGAATTGCTTGGTGAGGACAGTATTCTATATTGTACATAGTATTCACAACAATAGCCTTAACTGCCCCCGGGCAGGGGAACCATCTGCCTTAAGGCTTATTGAATAACAAATTCTAATTTTGTATTATGTGAATCATATTTTACGAATTAACGAAGAAAGGATATAAGTTGGAAACAAAAAAGACTAATGAAAAATACTGGGCATTGATTCTTGGGGCATCAAGCGGCTTCGGCGGTGCAACAGCTGTTGAATTGGCAAAACAGGGATATAATATTATTGGTATACATCTGGACAGACAGGTTACAATGCCTAATGTTCAACAGGTTATAAAGAAAATTGAAAAGACAGGCCAGAGGGCGGTTTTCTTTAACATAAATGGCGCCGATCCGATTAAAAGGGAAGAGGTCCTGGATGAACTTCAGGAAAGAGCTTCTGAAACAAAGGAAAAGGTCAGAGTGCTCGTCCACTCCATGGCTTTCGGAACACTGAGGCCCTACTTTGCAAAGAATCCTGACCAGGCTGTAACACAGGCTTCCATGACTATGACACTCGACGTTATGGCTCACAGCCTCGTTTACTGGACACAGGGCCTGGTATCCAGAAACCTCCTGGCCGAAGGCGGCAGGATTTTCGCACTTACAAGTGCCGGTTCAGAAACAGTAATTCCAAACTACGGCGCCGTCTCAGCTGCAAAGGCTGCCCTCGAGGCGCACATTCGCCAGATAGCTGTTGAACTTGGCTTCATGAAGGTTACAGCCAATGCAATTATGGCTGGCGTAACAGATACTCCGGCTCTGAAGAAAATCCCCGGAAGTGACAAAATGCTTGAATCAGCAAAACTGAAAAATCCGATGGGTAAACTTACCGTTCCTGAAGAGATAGGCCATGCTATTGCGCTTCTTTGTGAAGAAAACGCTGGCTGGATCTCCGGCAATACAATCCGCGTCGACGGCGGGGAATATGTAGTTAATTATATGGGCGAGAAAGTCTGTAAACCATTTGCCTGAGAAGTGTAAGTTAGTCGCCACTGGTATGCTATATATAGATTAGGCTCACACTAATAAACAATAAAATAAATTAATCAGGGTTAATTGAATCATGTTTGAATTTAGTTTTACCGAAGAGCAGCAGATGCTGCGTGAGATGGTCAGGGATTTTACAAATAATGAGATCAAACCAATTGCTTCAAAAATTGATGCTGAAGAGAAAATTCCGCGCGATTTAATAAATAAGCTTGCTGAAATCGGCGTGCTCGGCGTTTCTATGCCTGAAGAGTACGGCGGCTCGGGATTTGGTGAAGTTGGTTACTGTATAGCTCAGGAAGAAATTGCACGCGGCTGTATGTCAACTGCTACTTTTATCGGTGCGCATCAGTCCATCGGAACAAACGCAATTTATCTGGGCGGTTCCGAGGAGCTCAAACAAAAATATGTTGTGCCCCTTGCTAAGGGTGAGAAAATCGGTGCCTTCTGCCTTACTGAACCACAGGCAGGAAGCGATTCTTTCAACCTTAAGACTAAAGCCTGCCAGGATGGCGACGAATGGGTTATTAATGGCGACAAACTCTGGATTACAAACGGCGGCATTGCCGACATTGTTTCAGTTTTTGCCCGTACACCAAAAGGTATAACTGCCTTTGCAGTTGAAACAAGTACTCCCGGTTTCCAGGCTGGTCCTTCGGAAAAGAAAATGGGAATAAAGGGAAGTACTACAAACGCTATTACTTTCGACAACGTCAGAGTGCCCAAAGAAAACATGATCGGGCAGGAAGGACGCGGCTTCTTAATAGCAATGAAAACTCTTGACGCCGGCCGCTTAGGCCTGGGCGCTGCCTGCCTCGGTGCTGCAAAGGAACTGCTCGCTATGTCCACAAAATATGCAAAGGAAAGGGAACAGTTCGACACTTCAATAAGCAACTTCCAGGCGGTCCAGTTCATGCTGGCTGAAATGGCAATACTCATATACAACATGGAATCCATTGTATACCGTACTGCCGTGGATTACGACCTCAAGAAAAATATTTCACGCCAGAGCGCAATAGTCAAGTATTTTTGCTCTGAATCACTTGACAAAATTGCAGATCATGCTGTTCAGATCCATGGCGGCATGGGATACTCGCGTGAACTGCCTATCGAAAGATTCTACAGGGATTCACGTATCAACAGGATCTTTGAAGGCACAAATGAAATTCAGAAGGGCATTATTGCCCGTGATGTACTGAAGAGAAACGGAGCAATGTAATATTTAGATTATTTATACTGGAAATTATTAATTACGAAATGGAGAGAGACTAATGAAACCGCTTCAATTTACTGATGCGAACTTTTCAAGTGAGGTTTTGGAATCACCTCTACCCGTAGTGGTTGACTTCTGGGCCACCTGGTGCGGACCATGCAGAATGATCGCTCCTATTATAGAAGAACTGGCCGGTGAGTACGAAGGTAAACTTAAGGTCGGAAAGCTCGACGTTGATGAGAATCAGCAGACGGCAATCAAGTACGGCGTAAGGAGTATACCTACTGTCCTGTTCCTCAAAGGGGGAAAAGTTGTCGATACAATTATCGGCGCTGTTCCTAAGGGGCAGTTCCAACAGAAAGTAAAGGCTCTGCTTTAAGCAGGGCTTTTCTTTTTTTTTATGATGAATATTTATTCACGAAAGTATTGTTTCTTTTCAAAAATATTCATTAACTTATGGTAGGAAAAAGGTACCGGAATTATGCACTAAAAAAAAACGTTCAAAGTTCCACAATCATGTTGCGTTAGACGGTACATTTAATTACTTTTGCGTTTTAAGAATCAGGGCTCGAAAATTATTAAATATGAGAATCCGTAACCCTTGTTACTCCACCGGGCCGCAAAAGTTCCCGGACGGGAGTGATACCGGTTGCTTTTTCTATTATTGATTTTGTTTTTTTCTTTTTTTTATTAAATTATTTTCCAGATTCGTGTGAATGCATTTTACACGCATTCAGAGTTTGTCTTGCATGTAGTTTGAGGGGTTCAAGTCTAGATGCTTCAGGAACAGATCCTGCTTGTCAACACTTAGATACGATGCTAATTTATTCTTCTGTTTTACCCAGTAGGGAGAGGTGTACTCTCTCTGTCGCGGTGATTGCATTTATATACTTATAAAATATCATTTATAACAAATTTTGGAGGTCGGTCAAATCTGAAAATTTCGGTAATGAGGTAATTATATCCTTAGGTTAATTAAACAAATTAGGAGAGTAGTATGCAGCGAAAATTATTTTACTATTTATTTTTAATGCTCCTTTTGCCTATGCTGGTCTTTGCAGGGACAAAAGGAAAGATTAAGGGTAAAGTAACTGACTTGCAATCAGGCGAACCCTTGATCGGAGCCAACGTGATTGTTGAAGGGACATCACAGGGCGGTTCCACAGACGTTAATGGAGAATTCCAGATCCAGAATCTGGAAGCAGGTGCTTATACACTGAAATCTTCATTTATCGGTTATCAAACCGTAACAATATCAAACGTCAGAGTTAATGCAGACCTGACAACAGAAATGAACTTCCAGCTTCCTGCTGAAGGCATTTCTGTGGGAACAATCACAATTATTGCTCCCAAGCCTCTGGTTAATAAAGATAATACGAACGCAGTTCGTATCACTACCAGCGATGATATCAATGCATTGCCGGTCAGAGGCGTCAACAACATCGTCGGTCTTACCGCAGGCGTTGTCTTAAAAGATAATGCAGTGTTTATCCGCGGCGGCCGTATTGACGAAGTTGGTTATTACCTTGAAGGCGTTTCAATCACAAACCCGATGACTGGCGGTCGTGCAGTTTCAATATCACAGGATGCTATCGAAGAAATTCAGGTGCAGGCCGGTGGTTATACTGCTGAATTCGGCGGTGCCAACTCTGGTATCGTTCGCCAGCAGCTTAAATCCGGTGGATCTCAGATGAAGGCCAGCCTTGAATATATCACAGATAATATTTCATTCAAGAGCGGCAAAGATGCTTTTGACGGTAAAAAAAGATTAGGCGCTTACTGGTACGGTTATAATGAAATGAGCGCAGTCTTAAGTGGTCCTGTTTTCGACCAGAGATTCAAATTCTTTGGTAACGTTGACTATAACTTTAGAAGAGATCCTAACCCTCAGCCCTATCCGGGTGTAAATATTGGATCTATTGTTGATAAAGAAAGCGGCGATTCAGTCAACCTGGTTGTTCCTGCAGGCGCAACTTACGGCGCAGCACAGGAATGGACAACTTACACCGGTACATTGAATATGGATTTCACTCCTATCATGATCAGACTTTCTGGTACATATACAAACCAGAGAACTGACATAGGCGGATATCCTGTATCAGGTTTTATGAACAAGAGACTAGGCGAGAACCTGGTCAATAATGGTACCTTTAATGTTAAATTGACACACGTTCTTAGCAGCAACATGTTCTATGAACTTTCCGGTGGTTATTACATTCAGAACAGTGTAACACAGGATCCTTATCTTAAAGATAACTTCTGGGCTTATGGCGATAGCGCCAAAAACGCAGCTGTTGGTTATGTGTGGGAAAGAAGCGCAAATGATCAGCAGTATGAGTCAAGAATGGGTGCTTATACCCCTCCTGCTATCAGAAGCATTATGGGTATTGCTTTTACTGGTGATGGCGGAACTGCTGTCAATTATTCAAAGAACGACAGAACCGGCATTACATTCAATGGCAACCTCTCATGGAACCCTGGCAAGAATCACTCAATTAAATTGGGCGGTGAATTCCAGCAGTACACACTCAGAAACTGGTCAGGTGTTGGCGGACAGAATACCTTTGCCCGTACAATCGCTGAAGACCTGTCAAAAGATCCGAATGCTAACCTTGCCGAAATTCAGAAAAGCCTTCTGGTTGGCGCCGGTGTTAACAACTATGGTTATGATGTATGGGGCAACAAGACTGATGCCGGTATGGAAGCTGCGCACAAACCTATTTTTGCCAGCGGTTATATCCAGGATAAAATTGAATATGAAGACCTCGTCTTAAATCTTGGCGTAAGATATGACTATTTTGATGTAGATAACAAGAAAATGGTCAATCCTGCAAAACCTGAACTCTCAATCAACAAAACAAACGGTGAATTGATTGAATCAGGCTGGGACGACGTTCCTGTATTCAGCGAATTCAGCCCCCGCTTGGGCTTCTCTTTCCCGGTTACTGATAAAACTGTATTCCATGCTCAGTATGGAAAATTCGTTCAGCAGACCAGAGGTCTCGATATGTATCAGGGCTACGGAAGAACCGGTTATGAACTCAGGTACGGATTCTTCTTTACAAACCCTGTTGGTAAATATATTAAACCTACACGTACAACTCAGTACGAATTAGGTTTTACACAGCAGTTAACCGATTTCATGTCTTTAGACATTACCGGTTACTACAAAGATGTTAAAGATCAGGTAATTTTCTATCAGCAGATGGTTGACAAAACCTCACCTTATAAGGCTTACAACACCTTGGCCAACGGTGACTTTGCTACAACCAAGGGTCTGGAAATGACCTTTACAATGCGCAGATATGAGAGAATCGCTCTTAACGGAACTGTAGCATTCCAGGATGCACAGGGTACTGGCTCATCACCGAACTCTAACCGCGGTATGGTTGGAGCACCGGTTGACGGAGTTGTATTTGTTCCTAAATATATCTCTCCCCTTGACTTTAACAATGCTCTTAGAGCAAACCTGAATGTTGACTATCGTTTTGGTGACGATGACGGCCCGGCATTATTGCATAACTTCGGCGTTTCTTTGCTTATGTCCTACAACAGCGGCCATCCATATACACGTGGTCTTGGCGGCCCGGACCTCGAAGGCGATGCAAGAAACAGATACCCGGTTGAACCCCTTAACTCGTCAACAACTCCATCAGTATTCCAGGTTGACATGCGTGTTGACAAAACTGTAAAACTGTATGACAAGTTGTCAGCTAATATCTATGTACAGGTGATTAATTTATTTGACGCGAGAAATATTGAGAACGTATTCTTGAGAACAGGTTCTACTACAGATGATGGCTACATTAATGATCCTACTCTTTCAGGTAAGAAAATCAGCAACTATGGCCAGCAGTACGTAGACCTTTATAAGGCAATGTATATCGATTACTATGAACAATATCAGGATGCTTCAACACAGTTACAGACGTCACCCTTGTTCTATGGTCCTCCTCGTCAAATTAGATTAGGAATTAGATTAGAATACTAATTTCTGATTTATTTTTACAAAACAAATATTGATAGGAGTTTTTAAAAAATATGAATCATAAGCTTATAAAATTCATAAGTATATTATTGCTGTTAGCCGGATTTACAGCACAGGTATACGCCGAAGGCGTATCTAAAGGCAGTAAACGCCCGCTAAGAAAAACAAACGGTACGCCGTCATCAACAAAATTTAATATTAACCAGATTGCTACCTGGTTTATTAATGATGGCTCTTCTGACCTCGACAACCTCGGAAACTCAGGCTTTGTCTATCCTAAAGGAAGCGGCAAAACTGCGTTCTTCCAGTCAGGTTTCGTTTGGGGCGGTAAAGTAGGCGACAACATCCGCGTCGGTGGTTCAACCTACCAGAGCGGTGTCCTTCCTGGCGCTGTTATTAATGGCACTCCTCAGGATCCGGGAGATCCAAGTGTCCACATTTACAGAGTAAGAAGAGACTATAAGACCGGTGGTATGACCACTGAAATGGCTGACGGAGAAGGAAGTGAAGCTGATATCCGTGCTCAGTACGATAACGACTGGATGACCTGGCCGGCAGACCTCGGCGCTCCTTACGAGGACGTCAATGGCGACGGAAAGTACGATCCTAATGTCGATATCCCGGGCGTACCCGGTGCAGATCAGACTATCTGGTATGTTAACAACGATTTCGATAGAAGCACTGTCAAATCTTTATATGGTTCAGAACCGATCGGCCTTGAATGCCAGACGACAGTCTGGGGTTATAATATGGGCGGCGCCCTTGGTAACATGCTCTTTAGAAAATATAAGATCATTAACAAGGGTACTAATAACGTAAAAGATATGTACGTGTCTATGTGGAGTGACCCTGATCTTGGCGATGCTACAGATGACCTTGCCGGATGCGATACTACCTTAAGCCTTGCCTTTATTTACAATGGTAAGGGATATGATAAAGTATACGGCGACTATCCTCCTGCAGCAGGATTTGACTTCTTCCAGGGCCCTGTTGTTGCAGGTACCGCTACAGATACTGCTATCTTTAATGGAAAGAAAGTTCCGGGAAAGAAAAACCTCCCTATGACAGCTTTCTACTATTTCATCAATGGCAGCGATACTTACTCAGATCCTGATCTTGGTCCTTATTATGAAACCGGTACAAAAGCTTTTTACAGGCTTCTTCAGGGCCAGATGAGTACTAAGGATGAATATTTTCCGATTCCGGCCGATTTAGGCGGCGGTGTTACTAAGTTCCCTCTTTCAGGCGATCCTATTGCCGGAACAGGCTACCTTGATGGTAAACTCTTCGATCCGGATGACCGCAGATTCGGTATGTCTTCGGGCCCGTTTACTATGGCCGTTGGCGATACTCAGGAAATCGTGGTTGCTCAGATGGCAGCAGGCGGCCCTGGTTCAGGCCAGAGCTATATCGATGCTCTTAAGACTCTGAAGAATTACGACAAGAAAGCACAGGAAGCATACGATAAATTCTTCGTTCTTCCTTCAGCTCCAAGGGCTCCTATGGTTGATGTTACTGAGCTCGATCAGGAAATTGACCTTAACTGGGGCGCTCACCTGGATCAGGTAGCTGAAACAGAAGCCCACAATAAAGAGGGTTACAAGTTCCAGGGTTATAATGTCTACCAGCTTCCAAGAGCTAACTCAGGCCGTAACGAAGCTATAAGACTCTTTACGTATGACGTTGCAACTTTAGAGGATGGCAGTCCGGATACAGTAAAACTTATTCTGGATAACGAAGTAGATCCTAAGAGCGGTCTTCTCTTACCTGTCGTTAAACAGTTCGGTAACAATACCGGAATTGTTAGAACACTTAAGCTCGAAAAAGACTACATTACAGGTCAGCCTCTTGTCAACGGCAAGAAATATTACTATGCTGTAACAGCCTATGCATATAATCCGGATAAGGAAGCTGTTCCAAATAACCTGGAAAGTTCACTTGCACCTATTACAATCGTTCCTCATGCTCCGAACCCAGGTGTAAAATACAATTCATCTTACGGTGAACTTCTTCCTGTTACAAGAACCGGCGGAAAGAGTGATGGTTCAGTTATTGCTACTGTTGTTGATCCTGCCAAGGTGAATGGACACACCTATCAGGTAACCTTTGATACCATCAGAGTCTTTAATAAGGCTCTTTATGCCGAAACTAAGGATTCTGTTCAGGCTAATGAGCTGCGCAATGCCTGGACTTTAACTGATATGTCAACAACTCCTCATCAGGTCAAGATTTTCCATAAACTCGACCAGGCAGGTACCAGCGATTCTCTGCTGACATTTGACGGCTTAATTATTAAAGTGCTCGGCCCTCCTGAAGGTATGAAGTCAGACGATCCAAACACAACTGACGATGCCAGCTTGTGGGGATGGAATGTAACTGCCGGAAAACGTCAGTTTACATGGTCGGGTGCAAATGGCTTTGGTCTGGAAGGCTTCCAGGGAGCTATGGGTATGGGCTTGGATTATGGTTCAACTGTGCCTGCTTCAAACTTGAAGAACGTTGTACTCAAGTTAGCCCAAGTAGATTCACTTGGAAATGTACTTGATCAAAATGATCCGGATGTATCCTATGCCTACAGGTTCGTTCGTAAGGCTAACAAAGACCTTGCAAACCCTGCCTTTGGTGAATTTATTACCAATAAGGTCGGAGGCTGGGCATATCAGGATTTCAAGAAGAACTTCCCGTTTGCAGCTTACGATGTTGAGGATCCTGCACATCCAAGAAGACTTGCAATAGGCTATCTTGAAAATAATATGCCTAATGGAACTGTTGATGGCAAATACTGGCCTCCGGTTGGTGCAAGCAATACCGCTGACGACAGTCCGAGAGAATGGTTCTTTATCTATGATACTGATTATAAAGAAACACCTGATCCTGAATTGGCCGGCCCTGCAACTGGCAGTGGCGTATCTCCAATGCTTTATTGGTCTACAGTGGACAGGCGTTATGATGCTCCTTGGTCAGGAAAGGATGAATTGGCATTATTCGTAAACCATATTAATCTTCCAGCTGATTCATGGACATTTACTTCAAAGACTGTCGAAGTTAGCTCGGAATATGCTAAAGCAGACGTTGAGAAGATAAATGTGTTCCCGAATCCGTATTACGGTGCTAACTCTCAGGAGTTAAACAAATATCAGAGATTTGTAACGTTCAGCCATTTGCCGCAGAGCGCTACAATCAGAATCTTTAACTTAGCCGGACAATTAGTCAGAACGATTAGAAAAGATTCTCCTGATCAATTCCAAAGATGGGATTTAGCTACAGAATCAGGCCTTCCGGTTGCCAGCGGTCTCTATATTGTATACGTAGACATGCCGGAATTAGGCAAAACCAAAATATTAAAAGTAGCTGTTATCCAAGAACAACAAATCTTAGACAGATTTTAGTTAAAAGGAGAACAAAATGAAGAATATAAAAATTAGTTTAGTTTTATTGCTTTTAGTCCTCGCGGCTGCACAGTCTGTCTATGCGGGAGGCGGCAACCGTAATGGTACTGCTGGTGCTGCCCAATTATTAATACCTGTCGGTACACGCGGTATTGCTATGGGTGGCGCTACTTTGACAAATGCAACAGGCCCGGAAGCCATTTACTGGAATCCGGCCAACCTTTCAAGAGCTCAGAATACAACCAATGTTATGCTCTCACAGATGAGTTACATCGCCGATATCGGTGTTTCTTACGGTGCAGTTTCAACTAACATTGAAGGTCTTGGCGCTCTTGGTCTTTCTATTAAGGGCCTTAATATCGGTGATATCCAGACTACTACTGTTGATAACCCTGATGGTACAGGCCAGACTTTTACACCTCAGTTCCTGACACTCGGCGTTACTTATTCAAGAATGCTGAGCGACAGAATTGCTGTTGGTTTAACTGCAAACTATATCTCTGAAAAGATCGACCGTGTAAGCGCTACCGGCTATGCCTTTAACGTTGGTATTTCTTACCAGAACCTTGGTAACATCAGCGGTTTAAGCTTTGCTGTAGTCATGAAAAACATCGGTCCTCAGATGCAGTACGACGGTCCGGGCCTCTATGTTAAAGGCTCTTCCTCAGAACTGCTCAGAGGTGAACAGTATTATAAAATGACTTCTGCACCTTTTGAACTCCCTTCAACCTTAGAGTTGGGACTTGGATACAAGTATGACATCAACAGCGAAAACGCTCTGCAGCTGTCATCTTCTTTCCAGAATACCAACTTCTATGGCGATGAGTACAAGGTTGGTGCTGAATACGGCTTCAATAACTTATTCTTCGTACGCGGCGGTTATGCCTACGTTTCTGACATCAACAGAGACGACGTAACTTTCGGTCCTACTGCCGGTGCAGGATTAAATTATCAGGCCGACGGTTTTGATTTCAAGTTTGACTATGCATTTAGACAGACAAAATTCTTTAATGCAAACCATGTATTTTCGGTTTCATTCGGATTTTAACAGAATCATTACCTCTTAATTTGCAGCAATGCCCCCTCTATTTGGGGGCATTGTTGTTTTAAATGGAATCTGCACATTTATCCCACTTTACACATCCAGGGTAGGGAATTGAATAATCCCTGTTTTTTTTAGAACTTTTTGATATTTTAGCTGTACAAGAATATAAAATTATTTATAATCACTAAAATCTTTGTACTAAGAGTTCTGTTCCTACCTATTTAAAGCAGATAAATGCAATCTTAGTAATAAAAGGGATATGTATGAAAAAAATCCAACTCATAGCAATCTTGTTTGTTCTTTCTTTCTGGGGTCAGAGCTATGCACAGGGCAAGTTAAATTTTGATTTTGATTACGCCAGGTTCGGCTACGACAGCGTGTCGAATTATGTCGAGTTTTATTATTCCTTCGGGCAAAGCCAGCTGACTTTGTACAGGAAAGACACGGCTCATTTTGTCGGGGCAACTTTACACATTGAGATTACCGATACCGTGGCTAATAAGGTCGTGCTTAACAAGGACTGGAAGATTGAAAATGCTGTAAGAGATACCTCAAAGGCAGGAATGAACAAAAACCTCATCGGCGTCGTGGGCCTTGTTATCCCGCGCGGTGTCTTTAAATGCGTGGTATCGGGGCAGGATGCCGTTAATAAGAACAAAACGAAGTTGATAGTTGAAACTATTAAGGTCGAACCCCTCATCGGGGGCAATCTGTCCTTAAGCGATATCGAACTATCGTCCAATATCAGGCAGGAAAATGCGGATTCAAATTCAATTTTCTATAAGAATACACTGGAAGTCCAGCCGAACCCTACTATGATCTTCGGCGAGGGCGTACCGGTACTGTTCTATTATACTGAAATCTATAATATGATGCAGGATTCACTTAAGGGCAACCTCAAGCTGCATACACTCCTGGTTAACAGCAAGGGTTATAAATTAAATGAAAAAGTAAAACCCATTACACGCGGAAGCCTCTCAAGAGTGGACGTAGGTACTCTAAACCTTACAAAGTATCCAACCGATACATATACACTCATTATAGATGCAATAGACAGCGCAGGCAATTATGGAATCTCTTCCTCAAAAAGATTTTACGTCTATAATCCATCTGTAGTCGATACATTTAAGCAGGTGGCTGGAAAAACCGATATGCTTGGAAGCGAATTCGGCGTCCTTAGCAGCGAAGAGTGCGACCAGATGTTCGAAATCTGCAAATATATTGCCTCAGGCAACGAAACTTCGCAGTACGGCAAACTCGACAACGTTGAAGCCAAAAGAGATTTCCTTTTCCAGTTCTGGAAAAAAAGAGACCAGGACCCTGCAACACCTGAAAACGAATTTAAGAACCAGTACATGAACAGGGTCAGGCTTGCAAACGAAAGGTACGGTACTATTAACCGAAAGGGAATGAAGACCGACCGCGGCAGAGTGCTTGTCCTTTACGGGGAACCTGATGAAATAGACAGATACCCCAGCGACCTCGATAAAAAGCCTTATGAAATCTGGCACTATAACCAGATCGAAGGCGGCGTCATTTTCGTCTTCGGTGATGTTTCAGGATTCTCAGACTACCAGCTTCTCCATTCAACCAAACGCGGTGAACTGAGAGACGATAACTGGTCAAGAAGAATTGTTACAGCCGAATAGTTCTTTTAAGGCTAAACTATTCTTACATAATGCTTAGTTTTTTTTATATGGATATATGAATTTATTTCATATATCCATATTTTTTTTGTGTTAATAATTTGGATTATGCAGCGTGGATTTTAAAAACAGGTTCGAATACTTTCTATTTACATCATTTGTAAGAGTTTTCAGTATTATAGGTATAAAACGGGCCAGGCATGCGGCCCATTTCCTGGCGTTCCTTTTCTATTATGTCATTCCTATAAGGAAATCTACTGTTCAGGGCAACCTTAAGCTCGCTTTTCCTGACCTTTCAGCCAGGGAATTAAAACGCCTTTCATACAGGTGCTATTACAGTTTTGCTGTCACTCTTATCGAGATTATGTGCATTCCGGAGCTTAAAATCGGGGAGCTGAAAAAAATGGTATACTGCCCTGATCTCGAACTTATCCGGAAAAAGTTTGATGAAGGCAAAGGAGTATTAATGCTTACGGCCCATTTCGGAAACTGGGAGCTCGGGGCAATTTCAGTAAGCGCTCAGCTCGGAATTCCTATGTATGTTGCGGCAAAACCGCAGCGCAACAATCTCGTCGGCAGCTGGCTGACCATGATGAGGGAAAAGTTCGGCAACAAAGTGGTTATGCTCGGTATGTCTTTTAGAAACATATTTAAGGAACTCAAAAACCGCCATTTAATTGGACTTGTCGGCGACCAGAGGGGGGACCCCGACGGCCCAAGAGTCAACTTCATGGGCCTCAGCTCTGCAGTATACCCCGGAACAGCCGTGCTTGCAATAAGAACAGGAGCCCCCGTAATTGTCTGCATTATTGCCCGCCAGGAAGACTATTCCTACAGGGCTTTCGTGGAAATAATTGAAACCTCAGAGCTCGAAGGAACTGATGACGATAAAATAATTGAAATTAACCAGCGTTATAGTTCCATACTGGAAAAGTATATCAGGATTTATCCAGAACAGTGGCTTTGGATGCATAAAAGGTGGAAATACTGATGAACAGGGAAAAAATACTGGTAATTCAGACTGCCTTCATTGGAGACGCAATTCTAACGCTCCCAATGCTTAAAAAGCTTAAGGATATCTATCCCGATTCAACTATCGATGTTGTAACTACACCCCAGGCAAGCGGAATATTCAGGGCAAGCCCCTATACTTATAAGGTATATTCGTACGATAAAAAGGGGAAGGACCGCTCATTTATGAGCCTTCTTAGGTTTGCCGGGAAGATTAAAAGCGAAGGCTATACCAGGATTTACTCTCCTCACCGCTCTTTTAGAACCTCCATGCTCGTTTTGCTTTCGGGGGTAAGGGAAACCTACGGGTTTTCAAACGCCTCCTTACGTCAGGTCTATAAAAATATCGTACCCTATAACTCCAGCCATCATGAGGTTCAAAGAAATCTTGAACTGCTTGAGCGTGGCTCTCTTACTTCAGACTGGAGGATCCTGCCCGAGGTTGTTGCTGAAACAGAAGAGAAAAAGAAAGTTACTGAATTCATGGCGGAAGTTACCCGTTCCATAGCCCAAAACGGAGCGGCGGCAGGCGTTAAATCGGCCTCAGGTGTTAAGTTTGCAGCTGTTGCGCCAGGTTCAGTATGGATGACAAAGAGATTTCCAAAAGAAAGATTTATAGAGGTTATAAATTACCTCATTTCCTGTTCCTATACAGTTCTTCTGATCGGAGGCAAAGAAGACCAGGAATACTCAAGCGGGATTGCTTCCATGTTTGATGGCAGTGTGATTTCAACAGCAGGACAGTTTTCCATAATAGAGACAATTGAAATTTTAAGGCAGTGCAAAGTACTCGTTTCAAATGACAGTGCGCCAACGCACTTTGGTATGTGTGCGGATATTCCTGTCCTGACCATCTATTGCTCCACTGTTGCCGCTTTCGGATTCTACCCATATAACTCAAAGAGTAAATATGTGAGCTACGATGACCTTTCCTGCAAGCCATGCGGAATCCACGGCAGAACTCAGTGCCCTCTGAAGACATTTGATTGTGCATATAAACTGGATATCAGAACAATTGCACGGGCAATTGAGGAAATTACAGCAGACGTCTGATTCCACGGCAGAGATTCTGCACCTTTATGCAGCAAATTAATCTGTGGAAGAAAACCTTAATATATATTATACTAAGTAAATATCTATAATAACAATTCATTAATAATTTAATTCGTACTATATGACTGAAGAACGCAAGGGAAAATTTATTTCAATAGATGATGACATCAGTTCAGCCGTAAAGGCAGCTTCTGAAATATTTCGCAATAACGGGGTCTTTGCTTATCCTACCGATACCATATACGGACTGGGAGGTAATCCTTTCAGCAGGGAGGTCGTAAACAGGGTTGCCCGTATAAAGGAGCGCGATGAAAAAAAGAAATTCATTTTGCTCATCCATGACCTGCCTACACTTCTACGTTATACACGTGTGGAACTGGATAAGCATTACGACTTCCTTCATAAGATCTGGCCAAATCCAATTTCCATTATTCTTAACCTTAATGCCGAATCAGCCCGGCTCTTGGGGCAGGCAACGGCTGCTTTCAGAATCCCGCACCATAAGTTCTGTAAAATGCTCCTTTCGGAAATCGAAAGGCCCCTTATCTCTACCAGCATTAACAAGGCCGGCAATATGCCTATTAATGAAAGAGACGTCATTAACTACGAGTTCGGCAACGAACTCGACGCAATATTCTATACAGAGAAAAAGGTGGTTGAAAAAAGCTCAACGCTCATAGACCTGACCGGAAACAGCCCTGAACTTCTTCGTGAAGGTGCCGTAAAATTCAGGGATATTATGGAGGTTTATTAGAAGACCAAAACCCTGTTTTAATTGACTTTTTACGGAGGGTTGACTAACTTTGCAGAAAAATATACAGCATGAACTTACAGAAACTCAAAGATATAAAGGATTTCTCCCTCTTAATTATTCCAAGCCATCAGGGGATCCAGACTAAAAGCCACAGGCTTGGCATTACGAAAATGCTCATCTACATGTCAGCATATTCTTTTTTTATATTTGTCATTATTTTATTATTATTAATTGGCACTCCTGCCGGTAACATCCTCATGATGAAAAATGACGCCGCTCTAAGAGAACAGAATAAAAAACTGTTCCAGCTGAATAGAAAAGTGCTTCTGCTTACGCACGAACTGCAGGGGATTTCAGCAGCAAATAAAAGACTTAAACTGGCAATTGCCATGGGCGATTCTAACCTGGCTAAGACAATGAGGCTTTCCGGGCAGGATAAAACACAGAAGGGAAACCCCCTGGGGGGTGACATTTATGCCGTCGTTGAAAAGTTTTTCCGGGAGAAAATGCCCTATGCTGGCTTGTTCTCTGAAAAAAAAGGAATATATTTCCTGAAACCTGTAGGCAACGCATTCATTAGCCGTGGATTTGACGCCTCAAAAGGGCATATGGGAATCGATTTTGCTGTCAGAACCGGTACCTCAGTTACGGCTGCGGCTTCTGGCTATGTGGCTTTCTCAGGCTATACGGCAGACGACGGCTATATGTTAATCTTAGTCCATGATGAGGGCTATATTACTATCTATAAGCACTGCTCGGGCCTTACAAAAAAGATACGTGACAGAGTTGTGCAGGGAGAAACGATTGCTTTGAGCGGAAATACGGGGCTCGCTACAACGGGGCCTCATCTGCATTTTGAGATCTGGAAGGAAGGGCAGGTAATTGATCCTAAAGACCTATTAATTAACTAAGGAGTAACAGCGTGGGACTCGTACAAAGAAAATCAACCGGCGCAAGCATAGAAGAGGTCAGCATTATCAGTAAAGGTGTTAACCTTGAGGGTAAATTCGTCAGCCCGGGAAACGTTAGAATTGACGGTACTGTTAAAGGGGATATTTTTGTTACCGGAAATCTTACTCTTGGCGAAAGCTCTGAGGTCAATGGCGAGGTAAGAGCTGAAAACCTGACGCTTAGCGGTAAGATTACCGGATCAGTATCTGTTGCTGAAAAGGTTATTCTGGAGGCCAAATCGTACCTCAAAGGTGACCTCGTAGCCAGAATACTGGTAGTTGAGCCGGGAGCATTTTTTGACGGAAAGTGCTCAATGGCTGAATTTGAAAGCACCACCGGAGAATTGGTATCTGAATAAATTTGCTGAATTGTTAAATTTCTTTAATTTAACGGTTATGTTTAACTGAACAATTAAGCTGCCCGGAAAAAACAATGCAAAAGCCGGAAAAACATAATGACCCTTCGGATAAAAACTCTTCACCTGAGAACTATCCCGGGAGAAAATATGCCGAAATAGGCCCTTACCTGGGCTTGGGGGTTCAACTGGCGGCTTCAATTGTACTGATGTTCTTTCTCGGCTACTGGCTCGACGGAAAGCTGGGAACTGGCCCTGTTCTTACTATCGTTATGTCGTTCTTTGGCGGTTTTGCCGGCATTTACAACGTAATTAAGACAGTTTTAGAGATAAACAGGAAGAATAAAAATGAAAAAGGTACTTAGTCAAATCTTGATAGTGTTCCTCGGTGTTTTTGTTCTGGTTTTTGTTCTCTTTAAGGCAGGTACGGTAGGCCCACAATTCCTGAATGCATCTTATTACGGCGGAGCGATTAATTTAATTAACATCCTGGCAGCTTTATATGCCTTTAATTACTCGGTCGACAAGGAGAATAAAACCTTCCTCCTGTTCAACATGGGGGGGATGCTCGTCAGAATGTTTCTCATTCTCGGATCTGTTATAATTTTCCTGAAATTCTTGAATATTGACAAATATGGTTTTATATTTACTTTTTCAATTTTGTATATTGCACTCTTAATAGTTGAGGTAAATTATTTCAGAGTGAAAATATCTCAGTTGAAAATATCACAAAAGAAAGCATAGATCTGGTAAAAATTATGGAAGCTAATACAGTTAAAGCAGTTAGCGATACACTGGCCCAGGCTAATAATAAATCAGACAGCGGATGGATCCTGCACCATATACTTGATTCAAAATATATAGATTTTGAACCGTTTGGTAGGATTTATCTGCCAGAAATACATCTGTTTGGAATTGACATCTCAATTACAAAACACGTTGTATTCATGTGGCTCAGCCTGCTGATTCTGGTGCTGGTTTTTTATTTCGTGTCCAAAAGCTATAAAAAATCCAGAGTCCCTAAAGGCTTTGCAAACGTAGCTGAACTCCTGGTGGTCTTTGTGCGCGATGATATCGCAAGGCCAACCATCGGCAAAGGATTTGAAAAATTCCTCCCTTACCTTCTTACCGTTTTCTTCTTTATTCTCACTGCTAATTTCCTTGGGCTTTTCCCATATAGTGCAACTGTGACAAGCAATATTTCCGTTACGGCTACACTTGCGGCAATTTCATTCCTTGTTACTCAGGCAGGCGGAATTAGAAAAAACGGCCTCTTCGGATATTTTAAGGGGCTTATTCCCCACGGCGTTCCGGTGTTCCTTTTACCTGTAATGCTGGTTGTTGAAATACTGGGACTCTTTACAAGACCTTTCGCATTGGCAATACGTCTTTTTGCAAATATGACAGCCGGGCATATAGTCATTCTGGCTTTACTTGGACTGATTTTTATCCTGAAGACTATATTCGTGGCCCCTGTTTCAGTTGCCTTTGCTCTGTTTATTTACTTGCTGGAAATTTTAGTAGCCTTGATTCAGGCTTATATTTTTACAATGCTGTCTTCTCTTTTCATCGGGATGGCAGTCCATCAGGAACATTAAATTAATCAACGGTACATGTCTAAATAAAAGGAGAAAACTAAATGAATTTCGATTTCGCATATTTGGCAGCCGGTTTCGGTGCAGCTTTAACAGTTATTGGCGGTGCTTTGGGTATTGGTAAATTAGCTGGCGCAGCAATGGAAGCAAGCGGAAGGCAGCCCGAAGCTGCAGGAGACATCAGAACTTCAATGATCATTGCTGCGGCTCTCATTGAGGGTATTTCGCTGTTCGCACTGGTTATTTGTATTTTATTGGCTTTGAAATGAGTCTTTATGGAGTGTTTTTATAACACTCCCATTTATTTTTAGGACTAATAATTCAAAGGAAGGGTAAATATGTTTGTTAAGCTGAATATAGCTTTGATTGCGTTGCTTGAGACTGAAGAAGGGAAGCCAAGTTTGCTTGCTGTGAATCCGGGACTTATCTTTTGGACGGTTATTACTTTCATAATACTGCTAGTCTTGTTAAAGAAAGTTGCCTGGAAGCCAATACTCGGGATTCTGGAGGAAAGAGAAAATTTCATTAAGGATTCCCTCGACAAGGCTGAGAAAGCCCGTCTGGAAGGCGAAAGGCTTTTAGCTGAGAACAAAGAAGCCATGGCCAGAACCGAGGAAGAGGCTCAGAAAGTTATCGCTCAGGGCAGGGAATTTGCTGAAAAACTAAAAGAACAGATTCTTTCAGACAGCAAAGCTGAAGCAAAAAAAATGCTCGATGCCGCAACTGCCGAGATCAAACGCAAAAACGATGAGGCTTTCGAGTCGTTAAAAGGCCAGGTTGCCCTGATTGCTATTCAGGCGGCAGAGAAACTCCTTAGGGAAAACCTCGATAAGGAAAAGCAAATGCATCTGGTTGATAGATTTATTAATGATTTACCGAAAAACTGATTATGAGCAATTTTAACATTTCCACTAGATACGCTAACGCTCTGATGCAGCTTGCTTCAGAGAAGGATCTCTTTGAGCAGATATCCTCTGACATGGAATCGGTTTTTAATACCATCAGGCAGTCACGAGAGTTTAAGGTGATGCTTACCAGCCCGGTGATTAAAACCTACGACAAGGAGCAGGTGCTTCTGAAGGTGTTTGAAAATAATATCAGCCACGATTCACTGAATTTTCTGCTCTTTATTGTGAGGAAAAACAGGGAAAATCTGCTTTTTGACATGATCAGGCGATTTCTCGACTTAAGAGATAAAAAACTGGGAATTGTTAACGCTGAGGTTACCAGCGCATCGGAGTTCTCCGATGAACAGAAAAGTAAACTAACAATTAAACTTGAGGAATATACCCGTAAGAAAGTAAGACTTTCCTTGCAGATTAACAGGAACTTACTTGGGGGCTTTATCGTTAAAATCGAAGATACGGTTTTGGATGCCTCACTGTACCATCAGCTCGAACTGCTGAAGGAGCAGTTCATGAAGGGTGATTCCTCACTGAACTAAGTTTAGATTAAATTTAAAGGAAATAGAAATGGCAGAAGTTAGACCTGATGAAGTATCTGCAATTTTGAGAAAACAGCTGGCCGGCTTCGACAACGAAGTGGATGTTTATGACGTCGGTACCGTCCTTCAGATCGGTGATGGTATTGCACGCGTTTACGGTTTGTCTAAGGTTATGGCTAGCGAGCTTATAGAGTTTCCGCATGATGTTTTTGGTATGGTGCTTAACCTCGAGGAAGATAGCGTCGGATGCGTCCTTTTTGGTGATTACTCCCTCGTAAAGGAAGGCGATACAGTTAGAAGAACCAAACGTGTTGCCTCCTTCCCTGTTGGTGAAGCAATGCTTGGAAGGGTAATCAATCCTCTCGGACTGCCTATTGATGGAAAAGGTCCTGTTCACACCGAGCAGTTCCTTCCCATTGAAAGAAAAGCTCTTGGCGTTATTGCCCGCGCCCCTGTTAAACAGCCTCTGCAGACAGGTATTACGGCCGTGGATGCTATGATTCCAATCGGACGCGGACAAAGAGAGCTTATCATTGGCGACCGCCAGACCGGTAAAACAATTATTGCAGTTGATACTATTATTAATCAAAAGTATACACATACCGAAGATGCCAAAAAGATCGGTGTTAAACCAGTTTACTGTATTTATGTTGCAATCGGGCAGAAGTCTTCTACAATTGCACAGGTTGTAGCCAAGCTCCATGAACACGGCGCTATGGATTATACAGCTGTTATCGTGGCTTCTGCTTCAGAATCTGCCCCCCTGCAGTTTATTGCTCCATATTCCGGAGCTACTTTGGGGGAATTCTTCAGAGACTCAGGCCGCGACGCCTTGGTTATTTATGACGATCTCTCGAAGCAGGCTGCGGCTTACCGCGAAGTTTCGCTGCTGCTAAGAAGACCCCCGGGACGTGAAGCCTTTCCGGGCGACGTATTCTACCTGCATTCAAGATTGCTTGAACGCGCTTCAAAATTAAACGACGAACTTGGCGGCGGCAGCCTTACGGCTCTGCCTGTCATTGAAACTCAGCAGGGCGACGTTTCGGCTTATATCCCTACAAACGTTATCTCAATTACAGACGGCCAGATCTACCTGGAGCCTAACCTCTTTAACGCTGGCGTCAGACCCGCTATTAACGTCGGTATAAGCGTTTCACGTGTGGGCGGTAACGCGCAGGTTAAGGCAATGAGAAAGGTCTCCGGATCTCTGAAACTCGACCTTGCTCAGTACAGGGAGCTAGAGGCTTTTGCCAAGTTCGGTAGCGACCTCGATAAGGCTACCCAGCGCACACTGTCAAAAGGTGCCCGCCTGGTCGAACTCTTGAAACAGGGGCAGTATAACCCTATCCCTGTCGAAAAACAGATCGTCAGCGTCTTTGCAGGCACAAACGACTACCTGGAATCTATACCGGTCGAGGACGTAAAACGCTTTGAAAAGGAACTTCTGGAGTTCATTGAATTGAAGTATGTCGACATTCTGGATACTATCAGGGTCGAAAGGGAACTCAAGGAAACAACAATCGCTAAACTGAAAAGTGCTATTGAAGAGTTCTTGCCTAAATTCAAGGCTTCTGAAAAATAAGGCCCTGCGCCTTAACTGAATTCTTTTATAAATCTTGCCCCTCAAAAAGGCAAGATTTATAATTTATGGCAGTGTGTTATCTAAAAGACTTTTTTCAAATTATGCAGCTTTAACTGGAACTGCTCAAAAGCTTTTAGACTTGTTGTTAATGAAAAATGTTTTATTTTAAATTACAGTGATGTTTTAACCCCAAAATTTAATTAAAATGGCTACATTAAGGGACATCAAAAGAAGAATAATCGGTGTGAAGAGTACGCAGCAGATTACTAAAGCCATGAAAATGGTGGCTGCTGCTAAACTGAGAAGAGCCCAGGAAAACATCATAAATGCCAGGCCCTATTCAAGAAAAATATCCGATCTGTTCAGACAGCTGGTATCAATAGACAGTAATATAAATAACCCGCTTCTTGCCCAAAGACCGGTTAACAATGTGGCTGTCGTTGTCGTAACCTCCGACAGGGGTCTCTGCGGCGGCTTTAATATGAACCTCATACGTGAGGCTACCAGGCTTATACACGAAGACTACAGGGATTATTATGAATCCGGAAACCTTTATATCTATCCAATCGGAAAAAAAGGTGCCGACCACTTCAGCAGAAGAAATTATAAAATGCTGGGTGAACTTTCAGGCGTCTTCTCCGACCTCCAGTTTCCGGCTGCTGCGGGCATTGTAAACGACCTTAAAAAACGTTTCCTCTCCGGGGAAATAGACCGCGTTCTCGTGGTCTTTAATGAATTTAAATCAGTAATGCAGCAGAGAATTACAATCGAACAGCTCTTGCCCGTTCCCAGGGTTACTAATAATGACGTTGAAGGCAAGATAAATACTGACTATATATATGAACCTGATAGAACAGTCATCTTGAATAATCTGCTTCCCAAACACCTTAATTCTCAGATGTGGAGGATTTTACTCGAATCCAACGCTTCTGAATTAGGCGCAAGAATGACGGCCATGGATATGGCTACCGAAAATGCTAAAGAGCTAATTAAAGTTCTGCAGTTGCGCTTTAACAGGGAACGCCAGGCGGCAATTACTACGGAAATTCTGGAGATTGTAAGCGGCGCAAACGCTTTAAAAGGTGAATAAAAATAAAAATATTTGAAAAAATCCGGAAAATTAGCTAAATTTAGTGTCATTTTTTAAAATTATATGTTCGAAGATTTAACATACAAGCTGGAAACAGCTCTTAAGAAAATAAGTGGACAGGGTAGATTAACTGAAAGCAATATTTCCGATAGCTTACGTGAGATACGCCGTGTACTTTTAGATGCTGACGTTAACTATAAAGTCGCAAAAAAGTTTATTGATGACGTTAATGCTAAGGCCGTGGGACGCGAAGTCCTGAACTCTATTACCCCCGGCCAGCAGATAACAAAGATTATATATGATGAACTGACTGCCCTTATGGGCAATAGCCAGTCCGAAATAAAACTAAGCGGTTCTAGCCCTTCGGTAATCCTGATGGTAGGCCTTCAGGGAAGTGGTAAAACCACCTTTAGCGCTAAACTGGCTAAATCGCTTAAATCCAAAAATAGAAAAGTTCTTTTAGTTGCTGATGACGTTTACAGGCCTGCTGCTATAGATCAGCTTAAGCAGCTGGGAAGCCAGATCAGCGTTCCGGTTTTTTCGGCAGACCACAAGGATGCCGTTAAGATTGCAAAGGATGCCGTCTCCTACGCAAAGGAAAACGGGCTCGATACTTTGATAATAGATACCGCTGGACGCCTTCACGTCGACGAGGAGATGATGCAGGAGGTTTCTGCCATTAAGCAGAACGTTAATCCCTCTGAAACACTCTTCGTGGTAGATTCAATGACAGGGCAGGATGCCGTTAATTCTGCCAGGGCATTCCACGAGAAAGTTAATTTCGACGGAATTGTTCTTACTAAGCTCGATGGCGATACAAGAGGCGGCTGCGCTCTTTCTATTCGTGCCGTGGTGGATAAACCGATTAAGTTTATCAGCCTTGGCGAAAAGCTCGACTCAATTGAGCCTTTTTATCCCGAACGCATGGCTTCCAGAATCCTGGGAAAAGGAGACATTGTCTCTTTGGTCGAAAAAGCCCAGGAACAGTTCGATGAAGTTGAAGCTCAGGAACTGGAAGGCCGCTTAAGGGAGAATAAGTTTGACTTTGAAGATTTTCTTAAGCAAATTAAGATGATCAAAAAAATGGGTTCTCTCAAATCCATTATAGGCATGATCCCGGGCATCGGCTCGCAGATTAAAAATGCCGACATCGACGACAAACAGCTCCTTAGAGTTGAGGCAATTATACAGTCGATGACTAAACAGGAAAGATCAGCGCCGAAAATCCTTAACGGCGGCCGCAGAAAAAGAATCGCCCGCGGCAGCGGAACTAGCA
This sequence comes from Ignavibacteria bacterium, assembly GCA_025612375.1. Classification (NCBI taxonomy): domain Bacteria; kingdom Pseudomonadati; phylum Ignavibacteriota; class Ignavibacteria; species Ignavibacteria bacterium. The sequence continues at coordinate 83,485 of JAAXKN010000003.1, read as the reverse complement.
TTCAGGAGGTTAACCGCCTGATTAAACAGTTCCAGGAAATGCAGAAAATGATGAAAATGATTAACTCATCATCTATGGGCGGAAGGAAAAATCCTTTCGCGGGACTAAAGAACTTTAAAATTAATTGATTTTAGAATAAATTGATATAACGTAATATATAACTCGGAGGAACAAATAATTTGGCAGTTAAGCTAAGATTAAGAAGAATGGGTAAAAAGAAACAGCCGATTTATAAAGTGGTTGCTGCTGATTCACGCGCCCCAAGAGATGGAAAGTTTTTGGAAGCTATTGGATTGTATAATCCGCTTACCGATCCTGCTACTATCGATATAAAAGAAGACAGGGCTCTTTACTGGCTTGGAGTTGGTGCCCAGCCTACAGACACCGTCAAAAACCTTTTAAGCAAAAAGGGTATTTTGCTCAAAAAGGAATTGTCAAAAAAGGGTCTGCCTGAAACAGAGGCAAATTCTAAATTTGAAGCGTGGTCTAAACTTAATGAAGCCAAAGTTGGTTCGGCCAAAAAACAGTCTAAATCTGGTGCAGCAGAAGGGACAGCATCAGCTAAAGAGCAGCCAAAGGAAGTCACGGAAGTAAAGAGTACTACTTCCGATGAAAATCCTGCCTAAAGCGTTCTTATAAAAAAAGGAAACTTTTGGAGGGTTTCAGATCACTAACTAAGTACTCTTCGCTTAAACTTAAGAGGGTTAAAAAATGAAAGAATTCATTGAATTTATCGCAAAGCATCTTGTGGACAACCCAGATGGCGTAAGTATCGAAGAAAAAAGCTCGGAAGACAATAAGATCGTGCTGTCTCTTAAAGTCAGTGCGGAAGACGTTGGTAAGGTGATTGGTAAGCAGGGCAAAACTGCTCAGGCTATGAGAACATTGCTGACAGCTGTCGCTGCTAAAGAAGGCAAACGCGTAGTTCTGGAAATTCTGGACTAAAGTCCAGGCTGACTTGAAAATAGTGAGTGAGTATTATTTAATAGCTGAAATAAAAAGCCTCTTCGAAACGGGAGGCTTTGTAAATGTAATCCCTTACTCAGATAGTCCTGAACGGTTAATGAAGCTTAATGACGTCTATATTGACGTCTTTGGCGATAAAAAGAAGTTCTCTGTTGAGAAGGTAATCCATACGGGCAAAGTATGGTCTGTTAAGTTTAAGAATTTTAACAGCGCCCGCGAAGTTGAATTCCTCCTCGGCAAAAGAATCTTCGTGGACCAGGATAATCTGATCGGTCTTGAAGAAAATACCTATTTTATTCACGACCTGATCGGCAGCCGGGTCTTCCGTAATGGCGGGCTCATTGGTAATCTGGTTGACGTTCTCAGCCTTCCTGCCAATGATGTCTATGTCATTAAGGACTTATCTGAAGGGGAATTACTGATTCCTGCTGTTAGTGACTATGTCGAGAGTTTTGACCCCATTAACAAGATTCTGGTCTTAAGACCAGGCGGTGATATTTTCGAAGAAGAGGACGATGAGGATTGATATAATTTCTGCGGTTCCGGATCTGCTTACTAGTCCGCTTAATACAAGCATTATCAAAAGAGCGCAGGATTTTAAGAAAGTTGAAATTGTAGTTCATAACCTGCGCGACTATGCGCACGATAAACATAAGACAATTGACGATAAGCCTTTCGGTGGAGGAGCTGGCATGCTCCTTAAACCTGAACCGTTCTTTGAATGCATTGAATATTTGTTCAGCCAGAGGAAATACCAGCACGTAATTTATAGCTGTCCTAAGGGAAAAATATTTAATCAACAACTGGCCAATAAGTTCTCTATTGCTGAAAACTTAATGGTAATTGCTGGTCATTATAAGGGAATTGACGACAGGGTTAGAGAAGCTTTCGCTACAGACGAAATTTCAATAGGCAACTTTGTCCTCAGCGGCGGGGAACTGCCCGCTCTGGTCGTTGTCGATGCTATTGTTAGACTCATTCCCGGAGTCTTGGGCGATAGCGAATCAGCACTGGAAGATTCTTTCCAGGATGGGAATATTGTTGAGGCCCCTTACTTTACCCGTCCGGCTGATTACCGGGGCTTGAAAGTGCCTGAAGTACTCTTATCGGGGAACTTTAAGAAAATTAAGGACTGGAAAGCTGAACAGTCCACGATATTAACTGAAAAATGGAAAAAAATAAATAGTTCGGAGTAGGACATGGATAACTTAAAAGAATTTGTTGCGGATCAAATTAAAACCGACTTGCCGGAATTTAACCCTGGCGATCATATTCGCGTACACGTTAGAGTAATCGAAGGTGATAAAGAAAGAATTCAGCCTTTTGAAGGCGACGTTATCTCAATCAGAGGCGGCGGCGTCAGCAAAACCTTTACTGTTAGAAAGATCTCCTCAGGCGTTGGAGTAGAAAGAATTTTCCCGATGAATTCTCCTAAAATTGCCAAGATCGAAGTCCTTAAACAGGGCGACGTCAGAAGAGCAAAACTCTTCTACCTTAGAAATCTTTCGGGTAAGGCTGCAAGAATTAAAAATAAAGCTAAATAAGTTTTGGGAACTACAAGCCGCCTTTAACTAGAGCGGCTTTTTTTTTCTTTTGGACTATACAAAAATTGAAACTAATATTTCCAAAAAATATCTATACTTCAATGCTCCGCGAAGTGCTCCCGAGGGAACTGAAGGATAACCTCACCTTCCGCGAGGCTTCGGTCCTGAGCACTGAACTCGAGAATGGAAACGCAGATGTGGCGCTCTTGCCTGCGTGCGACCTGATAAAACATCCCCACTTCCTCGTCTCTTCCCGTGTGGCTATTTCTTTCGACGGGCTCCTCTCAAACGCATTTTACTATTTCGTGCCCGAACAGAACAGGTTTTCTGATATATTTATGCACGGGGATATTTCTACAAATGAAATTATCCTTTCGAAAATCCTCTTTAAGGAAAAATACTCTGCGGATGTACAGATCCACCTGGAAACGGGTAAAATTGATACCTCACAGAAGAATTACCTCATTGTGGGCGACGATAACCTGGATCATGGACGCTTCAATTCAGGTATTAGCCTTTCAGATGAGGTTTCTGAAATGCTCTTTATGCCTTATGTTAACTTTGTGGCGGCCGCTAAGGAAGCCTCATATCTCGAAGAACTGCACCACGCGCTTCATGATACAGACGTTCTTATTGAGGATAACCTGGATAAGCTCCTGAAAAACTTTGAAATTGACGAGCCCTCAAAAGAGGTGATAAAAAATAACTTCAACTCGGTTTATTTTGAAATGACAAATTCTGAGACCGATGCATTAAAAGAGCTTCTGCAGCTTCCATATTTTCATGGAATAACCGATGATATGGTTGAACTGAAGTTTGTGTAGAAAAAGACGGGTTTTATGAAAAAGGGGAAGCAAATGCTTCCCCTTTTTTTTACTTAAATAGTTACATGCGATATGCTTAAGACATTTTCATTTTCACGGAAACCCTTCAGCATTTCACTCGTTGCAGGCTTGTTTATCTTCATTGTACAGCAGGCGGCTATTCCGCCCTCAAAGATAACATTTTCAACTTCTTCAATGTTTATATGCCCTTCCCTTAGAATGGAAAATATTTCAGCCAGAACACCCGGGCGGTCGAAATGCTTTATTACAAGCTGATACTGTGCGTCTGTCTTCTTTGCGCGGTTTACCCAGTTTGCAATTACGCCGCTCTTGATGAAGTTCTTTATTATTTTTACTGTTTCTTCTGCTACAGCATTCTGCGCCTGTTCTGTAGAGGCCCCTATGTGATGAGTTACGTAAACATTCTCAAGCTCCTGAAGAGGTGAGCAGACTTCGCCCGATTTTCCTTCGGGCTCATCCTTAAAGACATCAAGACCTGCTTTAATTCCCTTTGTCTTAACAGCTTCAATTAAGGCTTCCTCATCCACTATCTCAGCACGCGAGGTATTGATAAAAATTGCGCCCGGCTTAACATAGCTGAACATCTTTTTATCGAAAAGGTTGCGGGTTTCATTTGTAAGCGGAAGGTGGATTGATATAACGTCTGCAATAGGAAGTATCTGATCCATTTCAGAAAAGTCCTTAATTGCAACGCCTTCAATGCGTGAAATATCCTTGCCGTATACGTTCATCCCTAAGGCCAGAGCCCTGTGGGCAACTTCTTTACCTATATTGCCGACGCCAATAAGCGCAAGGTTCTTACCCATAAGTCCCTCGGCTTTGGAATACTCGGCTTTATTCCATTTCCCCGCCTTGAAATCTATTACGTTACCTGGAATTCTTCTGTCCAGGGCAATCATAAAGCCCACCGCCAGCTCAGCAACAGCAACGGAGTTCTTTCCGGGGCAGTTTGCAACATAAACACCCTTCTGGTTAGAAGCGGCTATGTCAATGTTGTTTACTCCGGCACCTGCCCTTACAATAAGGTTCAGCTTGTCGCTTTTCTTTATAGTCTCGGCATTTACAATTGTCGAACGTACTACAAGAATGTCAATATCACTGATATTTGCAGGCAGATCATTTTCGCCAAGTTTTGGGGCGAATATAACCTCCAAACCCATATCTCTCATCTGCTGGAGATAGTGTTCGGGGAACTTGTCAGCTACTAAGACTTTCATAAGTTTCTCCTTTTGGGATCATTTATAAATAAATCGGCTAAAGCATTGGTATTTTTATACCAAGCTCTTTAGCATTATCAATGGCCTGTTTATAACCTGCATCAGCATGCCTTACAATACCCATTCCGGGGTCATAAGTCAATACCCTCTCCAGCCTCCTGGCAGCCTCTTCTGTCCCGTCGGCAACTACTACCATACCGGCATGGATTGAATTACCGATGCCTACGCCGCCGCCGTGGTGAACCGATACCCAGCTTGCTCCTCCAATTGAGTTAAGAAGTGCATTTAAGATCGGCCAGTCGGCAATAGCATCGCTTCCGTCTAACATTTTCTCGGTCTCACGGTTCGGAGAGGCAACCGAACCGCAGTCTAAGTGATCTCTTCCAATTACAATCGGGGCTTTAACCTTGCCATCTCTTACGAGTTCGTTAAATATTTTCCCCATCTTCGCTCTTTCGCCATACCCTAGCCAGCATATCCGGCTTGGCAGCCCCTGGAAATGAACCCTCTTCTGCGCCTTTTCAATCCAGTTAATAAGTGACTTATTCTCCGGGAAGGCATCCATAACCGCTCTGTCTGTAACAAAGATGTCTTCCGGATCTCCCGAGAGTGCAGCCCAGCGGAAAGGCCCCTTGCCGTCGCAGAAAAGGGGACGTATATATTCAGGTACAAAGCCCGGTATGTCAAATGCGTTCTCAAGACCGTTGTCTTTGGCTTCGCCTCTTATATTGTTGCCGTAATCAAACGTTATGGCGCCCCTTTTCTGGAATTCCAGCATGGCTTTTACGTGCTCTACAATGGTCTCTTTTGCCAGGCGTATGTACTTCTCAGGGTTAAGCTCTCTTAAGGAGAGCGCTTCCTGAAAAGTCATTCCCATGGGAACGTATCCGTTCAGAGTGTCGTGGGCTGAGGTCTGGTCCGTCAGAACCTCAGGAGTGATGTTTCGTCTTAAAATTTCAGGAAGTATCTCGCCCGCATTTCCAACAAGGCCAACTGAAAGGGGAGTCAGGCTTTCCTTTGCCTTAAGCACAAGGCTTAATGCTTCATCCAGGCTTTCAGTCATAACGTCCACGTAACCGGTATCAATTCTTTTCTGAATTCTTGCCCTGTCCACATCAATGCCTAAAAATGCTGCACCGTTCATGGTTGCAGCCAAAGGCTGGGCTCCGCCCATTCCTCCAAGACCCGCCGTCAGAAGGAATTTCCCTGCCAGCGTGCCTGAAAAATGCTTCCTGGCGCACTCGGCAAAAGTTTCGTATGTCCCCTGAAGAATGCCCTGTGTCCCTATGTAAATCCAGCTTCCTGCCGTCATCTGGCCGTACATTGTAAGCCCTAAGGCCTCAAGACGCCTGAATTCATCCCACGTTGCCCACTTGGGAACCAGCATGGAGTTGGATATAATAACTCTTGGGGCATCCTTGTGTGTTCTGAAAACCGCAACGGGTTTACCCGATTGTACAAGTAAAGTCTCGTCGCTTTCTAATTCCTGCAAAGTTTTAACAATGGCGTTGTAACAGTCCCAGTTGCGGGCAGCCTTTCCTTTGCCGCCATAGACAATGAGCTGATCGGGATTTTCCGCAACTTCAGGATCCAGGTTGTTCATCAGCATTCTCATTGCTGCTTCCTGAATCCATCCTTTACAGCTGAGGGTTGTGCCGTGCGGAGCTGTAATGCCGCTTTTAAGGTTCGTTTGCATGTTAGTCACTAAAATGTGTTGCTAGAATGTTTTGATATTGTGTATATAAGGACTTATATAACCATTTTTTCAAAAACCAGCTTTTATTCATCTTCTCCTTTAAGAATTTAACATTTTCCTTGAGCTGAAGTGTAAGACGCGTGAGCTCTTCTTTTGTCAGTTTTACGTTTTCACTAGGCTCGTTCAGCTTGTCAACAATTGAACTGAACGCCCTGACGTCCGGAAAGAAACGGTTGTCCGTTTCCATCTGCTTAATAGCCTGTTTACAGAAATTAATTAATAACCTTTTTTCATTTTTGTCAAATTCGTACGTGTAATTCTTAAATAGCTTTTTCATAATCCCTGTTGAAGTTTAATGATAATAAATTCTCTCTCATGGCCTGATAGCCTGGTTTAATAACATTATAAATGTAATGGAGGCGTTCCTTATACGGAATAAAAGCCGACTTCATCGCATTTATAGTAATTTTTTCAATGTCATCGAGCGTGATATGAAAATACTGGATGGCAGTCAGAAACTCTTTTGTCATCGTGGTATCACTCATCAGGCGGTCATCCGTGTTAATTGAAACGCGGAATTTTTCCTTGTAAAGGTACCCGAAAGGATGGTTCTCAATTTTATCTATTGCACCCGTATGCACGTTGCTTAAAAGACAAATCTCAAGCGGAATACGCTTATCGAGTATATACTGGGCAAGTTCACCAAGGCTTACAACATTGCCTTTCTTGTCGAGTACGATGTCTTCAGTCAGGCGCGTTGCGTGCCCAATGCGGTGAGCACCGCACCACTGCAGAGCCTGCCAGATGGATTCCTTTCCGAAGGCCTCCCCGGCATGAACGGTTATGTTGAAATTAGAGCGCTGAATAAACTGAAAGGCGTCCAGGTGTTTCTTCGGGGGGTAGCCTCCTTCTTCACCTGCCAGATCAAAACCCACAACGCCCTGATTCCTGAAATTAACGGCCAGTTCGGCTATCTCCAGGTTGTTTGTCATATTCCTCATGCCGCAAAGTATAAGCCCGTAACCGACTCCGAAATCCCTTTTGCCCTTGTCAAGCCCTTCTAAGACGGCTGCTACAACGTCGTCGTAATAAATCCCTTTTGATGTGTGAAAGACCGGTGCAAAACGCGTCTCTACGTAGCAGACGCCGTCACGTTTCATGTCTTCCATCATTTCATAGGCAACCCTTGTAAGTGCCTCCTTGTTATTCATAACGGCACATGTATGTTCAAAGCCCTGAAGGTACTCTACCAGGTTTCCCTTGTTTGCCCCGCGGTGGAACCACTCGGCTAACTCTTTTGGGTCTTTTGTCGGGAGTTTCTTATATCCAATGTCGTTTGCAAGCTCAATAACAGTCTGCGGCCTTAAGCCGCCGTCAAGATGGTCGTGAAGCAGTACTTTCGGTACCGTACGTATGATCTGTTCAAGTTCCAATTTTTACCTCAATTTTGACTCGTAAAATATCCTTTTTAAGCTCTAAAAGCAATATCAGCTCTTTAGCCCGAAGGAACTTTTTGCCCGATTTTTTGTATATTGATAGAAGTTACTAAAACATTCCATTATGGACAAGATTCGGGAAAAGGAAGAAATAATTCTTGATTTTAGAAGCTTAAAATGGTAATTTTTCCAAGTAAATTTCGATAAAATAACAAGTACTAACCGGGAGATTAAATGAAACGGATTTTTGTTTTCTCAATGACAGCAATCCTGCTGGTACTCAGTTTAAGTGCATTCCAGTGTTCTTCAACTGAAATGACCAGTGCTAAGCTCTATATCCAGCAGAAGAACTATCCGAAAGCGATGGAAGCTTTGCAAAAAGAACTGCAGAAAAATCCTAAAAATGATGAAGCATACTACTTCTTGGGCTATCTCTATAGCGAACAGGGCGACTATACAAAGATGATGGATGCTTTTAATAAATCATTGGCAATCAGCAACAAATTTGCAAAGAATATTGACGATACCAGAAAGTATAACTGGATGAACTCCTTTAACAAGGGTGTTGCATTCTTTAACAAGGCTACCAAAGCCCAGGCACAGGATAGCGTAAAGATGTATTACGACAAGGCTGTTCAGTCTTTCAACGACGGTATTGCAGTTGAGCCCGATTCAGCCGATACTTATAAGAACCTGGCTTTTGCCCTCCTTTCAGCAAACCGTACAGATGAAGCTGTTGCTCCTTTGGAAAAACTCAGAAGCGTTAAAAAATCAGCTGACTCTTACAAACTGCTCGGCCAGATCTACAATCAGCAGGGCTCTACTGAAATGAATAAATACAAGCAGTCAAAGACTCCTGAAGACAGCGTAAAAGCTATGCAGGCATTCGACAAGGCTGTTAACGTTCTGGAAGAAGGAAGAAAACTCTTCCCGGATGATCAGGACATTCTTCTTCACCTTTCAAATGCTTACATTTCAGCAAACAAGGCCTCTGTTGCAATGGAAACATTCAAAACAGGCGTTGAAAAGGATCCGCAGAACCAGTACTACAGATACAACTACGGTACCCTTCTTCTTCAGGCCGCTGACGTCGATTCAAAAGCAGCCAACTACGATAAAGCTCTTTCTGAATACCAGGAAGCAGCCGACCAGTTTACAAAAGCCATGGAACTTGATCCTAAGTACCACAATGCCATATTCAACCTTGGCGTTACTTATGTAAAGTGGGGAACAGCTCTTCGCGAGCAGTCTGATAAGCTGAACAAGGAAAATCCTGAATACAAGAACAAATACCAGCAGGCACTGCCTTATCTGCAGAAAGTAACTGAACTTAAGCCTGATGATCCTATTGCATGGGATACTTTGGCTAAGGTATATGCCGTTCTTGGTATGAGCAAAGAATCACAGGAAGCTTTTGCAAAGGCAGATCAGTTAAGGAAGTAATTTTACTTTAGTTTTACTAAGCCCTCATGTTGCCTGATAATATGGTAACATGCGGGCTTTTTTATTATATTGAATAAAATTTGGAGAAGAAATGAACTCAAACAATAACAATGACCAGCCTCAGTCTCAGCAGATCAATATTGAGCTGGGGGAAAAGGAAGCCGAGGGTATCTATTCAAACCTGGCAATCATAACTCATTCACCGGCTGAATTTGTAATTGATTTTACGCGTGTGGTCCCGGGTGTGCCAAAGGCTAAAGTTCATGCAAGGATCATAACAACTCCGCAGCATGCGAAAATGCTGATGCTTGCCTTAAAAGATAATATTGAAAAATTCGAATCCCGCTTTGGTGAAATTAAGCTCGAGGGTCAGCCCGACCCCCAGCAGTTCGGTTATACCAGGCGCGACGAGAAGATCAACTAACAGTTCAAGGTTCAAAGTTCGAGGTTTTTATGAATAGCCATGACCTTCAGGTCGTGGTGGTTTAATGGTCCCCAAATTCGCGGGACTTTAGTCCCGGATCTTCCAGGAAAATTGGAGGGTAATAAAAAAGCCGGATATCAGAAACAGCTCTGAAATCCGGCTTTATTTTTAATCTATCTTAATCTTAGAACTTCCACCTTGTATCTAATGCGAGCGTCACACGCTTAAGGCTGTTCGAGAAGCAGTAGTTAAGATCCCTGGTTGCAATTGCTGCATCAAAAATGCCGCCGTTAAAGCCAAGCCCGAACGTCCAGTTGAAGTTTTCCCTTCCGCCTGCTGAAATACCGGAGCGGATAAATGGAACACCGTTTGCAATCTTCCATTCAAAACCCAGGCCGAATCTGGGAGTCGTTGAATTTCCAGGCAGATCATTAAAGCCCTGGTGATATTCCAGTACCAGGAGCATGCTTCCCGGAAAATCTGAAATAAACGGCGCCTTATCCAGCTGGTAAGTTGCCCCGAGGCTTAATGCCAATGGAAGCGAAGTTGAAAAGCTGCTGAGGTACCTTCCTTCATAATTATCGCTGCTGTCGCCTATTTCATCCATCTTGTCTTTATTGGTCGGATCAGTTAAATCGATGTGGTTGGTATAGCTGTATTCGGCTGCATTTGTTTTCCACTTTACGCTTCCTGCATCTGTAAGGGCAAGCCCAAGAGTAAGAATATCATTAACCTTTGCCGTAAGTCCGAAATCCAGTCCAACGCCCGAACCTGCCGGAGTAGGGAAGGCAGAGAACTTTCCTTCCCTTTTAGTTGAAAGGGAATCGAAACTGTACGTAATGCCAAGGTTGGGTGAAGTAGCAATAAGTCCGCGTGCCTGTGCATCGGCTATAATACCGTTGTCATTTGTTTCAATCGATGCATTGAACTGGTCTGTTCCTGCATATGCATAACCCTGTATGTACTTTATTGTAACGCCAAATGTAACCTGCTCAAACATATTGCCGGGCAGCTTAAAGACATTGGTTAACAGGTCGTTAATCTGTCTTGAATATGAGAGCCCGTAGCTCCTGAGCCACCAGGCCGTAAGTTTTGCATCACTGAAATTAATAACCGAACCCTCGGGATTGCCTTGCATTGCAAAATTGGCCAGCCCTTCGGGAGCAGTAAAATCAACCGAAACCCTGTCGTTTACAGTAAGGGCAAAAGCCCCTGCCTTCTCCCCTGCATTGATGTATAAGTTGAAAAGAGGCATTGAGATGTCTGTAAAGACATTTCCGCCATCCTTAAACATATCGGCAAAGTGCTCTTTGTCTGCCGGGCTCAGTAGCCTTCCAACCTTCTTCGAGGGATCTGCAGGATCTGGAACTCCGCCGAAAAAGTAATTATAATCCTTAATCGACATAAAGTTGGTGCCGAGGCCGATATTTATTGACGGCAGGGGAAGAGGAATGGCAACCGTCTGAATTTCAACTCCGTTATTTCCCGTTAAGGCCAGGTTGGCCGGATTTTTACCAACAGCAAATATTCCTCTGGAACTTGCCGTATACGTATTCCCCATGGCTGTTGAGCGGGCATCTGAAGGGGCGTAGGAACCTCCTATCTGTGCCTCGGAATTTATGTATATCACGAGGAGAAAAGACATTAAGAAAAAATATTTCATGCAAACCCCAATTCTTTGTTTTCTGTTTTTATTTTAATGGCTGTTTTATTTCTCATTTATCCTGTAGACCAGTCTGGCCGAGGCTTTCACCCTTATGGAATCCGTAATCTTGAACTCCACCGGTAAGGCCGAGCCTGTGGTAGCGCCGCTTGTATTTATTGCAGCGTTTGAGATGATATACTTGCTGTTGACAAATTTATCTACGTCGCTTCCGGTTAGCTCAATGGTTTCCGTTCTTACTGACGGAGCGGTTACCTTGCCATTGGCGTCAATTGCTGCAGCCGGTACAAGTACGAAGTTTTCACCCGTCTGCCTGTTTGGCGGCAGATCCAGAAGTTTTATCTTCTGTGTCTCATCCAGGAAAGAACCCGTCCACTTTACGGCTGCCGGAATCCCGTTTGTAATCTGAAGAGTGAGTACAATGGACTGAATTTTAGTTATCTCTTTCTTCAGGTTGTCTTTAAGCTTAAGCTCGGTCGTATCCTTAAACTCGCCGTCGGCAACGCCTACGTTGAACGGGAAGGAAATCTCGGCATGACCCGTAATTGAGTCGCTCTGTGCCACTGAGTATACAACCTGTTCGGCATCGGGGTTTACCGTTGCTGTGCCGCTTATTGTAAGCTCAGTCGGAAGGCTCGGTGAGAAGCTCGAGAGGAATGCAGCAAGGTCTGCCGAAGGAACATTGACCACGCTGTCTATCTGCCCATCCAGGTTTGAAATGTAATCCGTGAATTTAAGAGTTGAAGAATATCCTTTTGCCTTAACCGTTCCGTCAACTTTAACCTTGAACTTTGAAGAAGGCTTGAGGTAAAGCTTCAGCTCAGGATCCTTGAATGATATTTTAGCATACTTTAATTTATCCTTCAGGTCTCCAAGGCTGAATGAAACAGTAGTCGGTTTTATCTCCAGCGTTGTGGGCTTTACTATACCTGTGATGCTCTTAAGTGAAAGCTGCGACATCTCTACGGTTTCCGAAACATTGTCTGTGCTCCTGACTGTTCTGTCGGTTGCTTCCTTAGTTGTAACTTGTACCTTATATGTTATCAGATTTGTAGGAGCGCCTCCCGACCTCAGTACAAAATTACTCAGATCCAGTGTGTAGGGTAGAGTTGACTTTCTCCCGACATTTAAGTTTAACTCATAGGGCTTCGTTGAGCTGAGATTCTGATAGAGGCTTAAGAGCGTTATCTTTGCACTTAAGTCAACATCTATATTGTTTACCAGATTAAGAACCATTGTCCCATGATCTATGACAACAGTCTGGAACTTTGTCTGGTTATCAAGCTCAAAGCTTTTCTGCATGTCAATAGTATTTACCTGTATGTTTCCCCTAACCTCATTTACAGCAAGGTTCTTAAAAGAAGCATCGATGTTGATTGAGTTCTGAGGAACAGTAACCTGGCTGCCTCCGCTTCCGGGCGTCGAAAGTGCACCATGGAAACCGAGTTTATTTGATACGCTCAGTCCTGTTGCTAAAGGCACAGTAACTGTAACTGATGAATTTTTAGGGATATTAATGTCCGATCCCATCTGCCCGATTTTCACCTTGTTGCCGTCGTTCTCCAGATAACAGTTTGAAAGCACAAGGTCAATGCTCATTACGTTTGTCAGCTTAAGATCCAGTGAGCCCGAACTGAGTACAACGTAGCTGAACTCATCAATCTGCGGGAAAACAACGCTTACAGGAACATTGCTGACCTGTGGAATCGGGAAGGCCTGCCCTGAGGGAAGGTTTGTCCAGCTGCTGGAAATTGAAGCCGACTTTGGTGCCGGATCCTGAATCTTCACTTCTCCGATTGTCTTTATTTCGTTTGAATTGACATCCTGGTCTATCTTCAGGCTGTTGCCGACGGTAACTTTTTCAATTTTCTTGTCGTCGGCATAGTAAAGCAGGTTGGCCTTGGCTGTGCCTGCAGGATAAGACTTGATCATATCTGATTTTTTAATTGCATCCGCTAGCGTGTAAGTCGTATCCATTACCGGCATATTAAGATTTACATCCCACTGCGGGGCTTCAAATCCGTCCGGCGTATCCATACAACCCGTTAAATAAATCGCGGGGAAAAGCAGAGAGAAAATAAAAGTTCTGTAAAGAATTTGCTTCATGAACGTACTCCGATCATTCATTAAAAGTTTGGGATAGTATAGCTGTGAATTACAAAAAGGTTATAAAGAGCTTCAGAATTTATAAAGTTTGTTCTACAAAGACAAGAAGTTTTTCAATACTGAATTATCGGTTTTGCAAATTCAAAGTTTAGCTAATTGTTTAACATAGACTTACTTAAGTCATAATGCCTGAAGATAAATCTTTGCTGAGAAGGATTGTGCTGCCGTTTGGGAAGCCTATCTTGCAATTCTCTTTCTTGAATTCTTTTTCCTGAAGTGAAGGCTGCCATATTGACTTAACAGGGCAGCCCTTGAAAATTACTTTTGTGTCCTGAAAAGATTTATGAGTGCTGCGGAAAGAAAAAGTATGTTGGCCAGCCAGGCGGTTATCAGAGGGTCCAGCACACCGTTTTTTCCGAAAGCTTCGCTGATCTTCATGAAGCCCAGATAAATAAATGTGAATAAAAGGCTGAGGCCGAACTGCAATGCCAGTCCGCCCCTCTTCTTATTGGCTGAAAGAGGGAGCCCTAAAAATATTACTATAAGGCTCGCAAAGGCAAATGAATACCTTGAATGGTATTCTATCAGCGTTCTTGTAGGGTCGTTGCCCGTACGGGCCTGGTTGCGGTAAAAATCCCTGAGTTCCGAAAGCGTCATCTCCTCGGGCTTCTGCTGCTTGGTTACCACATCCCTGGGCAGAAAATGCAGCTCTGGCAGCTGTTTTTCGCTAAACTTCTCCACACTTTCTCCTGCCGGCAAAAACATTCTTTTTGTGCCGTTGAAAGCATGCCATACTTTTTTTGTGCTGTCGTACTGCATCTGTACTGCATCCAGCCTTGAAGTCATGTGCGTCAGGTCCTTTGGGTCAAACTCCTGTATGCTTACCTGGCTTGCCCTTGAATGCTGCGTGTCGAAAAAGTAAATGTTAACTATCCTGTTTCTCGTATCCTGAAAGAATATATTTGTCCCGGCAGCGGCAAGATCTTTTTTCATATAGACCTGCTCAATTTTCACCTTCCCCTTGTTGGCCAGCGGAACCACGTAGCCCCCGAAATAAATTGAGAAGATGCTGATGAAAAGCGATGTAACAATAAATGGCGCCATGATCCTGTAGAGGCTTACACCGCTAGACTTTACGGCTGTAAGCTCATTCTGGTTAGCCATCCTTCCAACAGTAAACAAACACGCCAGCAGTGAGGCTACAGGAATCATAAGCCTTATTATTTCGGGCGCAAAATAGATGTAATACTCAAATATGATCGGGTAGGAGACATTCTGGTCAATAAAATCGTCCAGGTTTTCCATCATGTCAATAATGACAAATATCAGCGTAAAGGCCACGAGGGCAAAAAGCAGCGTCTGCAGAAACTGTTTTACAAAATAACGGTCAATTATTTTCATTTTCTTCCTGAGGTGCCCTTAACTGGCGGGGAATGAGTTTTGAAAGGAACGATAAATTAATGTTGACAGTCTCACGCGCCGATTTTATGGTAAGCAGTATTCCAAGTATTCCAAGAACAAAGTTGGCGCTCCACATCCCCCAGAACGGTGAAAGCAATCCCCGGTCAGCAAACTTTTCGCCGCCTATTAAAAATGCCCAATAGATTAAAAAGAAAATAACACTGATCCCGGCAGCCACTCCCATGCCGCCCCTGCGCGTCATAATGCCAAGCGGCGCCCCGATAAGAACAAAGATAATGCATGCAAACGGAATTGAGTATTTCTTGTGAACCTCAACCATGTAGCTGTCAATTCTCTTCCTGTAGCTGTCAACATTCTCCATGTCGGAAGATAGTATGTTCTTTGCCGCATTAACCCTGTCCTGTACCCTGTATAATAGCAGCTCGCCTGAGGACTGTGAATACGGCGTCCTGTACATGTAAGTGCTGTCTTTAAGAAAATAGTCCCTGATGTCTCTGTTCATGCTTGCCTGAAAGCGGTTCTGAATATTCTTAAGGCTGTCCACAATAACCATCATATCCTGCGCGCTAAGCTCCCTGTCGCCCCTCTGTCCGCCCGGCGTCGACTGCTGAAAGCTGAACTGTTCGGCATCCATGGCTATCCTGTGGTTCGTAAAGAGGAGCTTCCTGTAAAGTGTGCTGCTTCCGGGGCTCGTCTCGTGAATTTCTCCGCTTGAAAGATCCATTATCAGCTTCTTCTGATCGCCTGAAAAATATATCTTCCCCTTTTTTGCTGTCACAACATTCAGGTGCATGGGATCCGAGTAATCGTAAATTGTTACCCCTTCGAGCGTATTTGTCTTTTCATCAATATTCCTGACCAGTATGGAGTAATTTGCCACCTCCTGCGAAAACAACCCCGGTATGAGCGATAAGGTCGGCTTCTTGTTCGAAATATCCTGTATCAGTATGCGTGCTGCGTGGTTGGCATCGGGATAGATCTTGTTATTGAACTCAACGAGCAGAAATCCTATTACTATGCTTAAAATAAATGGAGGCATGATCATCTTGTAAACACTGACGCCGCTGGCCTTCATAATTGCAATCTCATTGTTGTGAGACATGTTGCCGTAGGCCATCAGAGTTGCTACCAGTATGGACATCGGAACTACAAGCACAACCATCCATGCAAGGTTGTAAGCTATCAGCTTTGTGATGATCCAGAAACCCAGCCCCTTGCCAACCAGCCGGTCGGCAAACTTCGTCAGGAAATTAAACAGGAAAATGAATATCAGCGTGAGAAGCGAGAATATAAAGGGTCCTGCGTGGTTTCTTAATATATATCTGAATAAAATCATTATCTGAGAATAAGTCTTCGTTTATAATACATAAATATAGCAAAGGCATAAAAGTTTAACAACATTAAGCCGGGAAATATATTATATTTGATCTGCTGTTTTAAATTGTTAATACTTATTATTAAATTTATAATTATACATTTTGATCTTTTATTAAGTTGCAGTCTGATTATTTGAATCTGCCTATGCAGTTACTGTGGTTATCCGCCCGGAATGCGATAGAAAAGAAATAAATTAAAGCCTGTTTCAGTAATTTTAACCTTGTGGGGTAAACGTGGAAAAAGTAAAAAATTATATTTTGGAAAATCAGGACCGGTACATCGAAGAATTAAAAGACTTCCTGAGAATACCGAGCATAAGTGCGGGCACTGAGAATAAGAAGGATATTCAGCAGTGTGCTTCCTTCGTAGCCGATAAGCTGACTGCGGCAGGTTTAAGCAGGGTGGAAATCTTTCAGACCGAAGGCCACCCGATTGTCTATGGCGAATGGCTCGGAGCTCCGGGCAAACCGACGGTTCTTGTCTACGGGCACTACGATGTCCAGCCGGTCGACCCGGTTGAATTATGGAATAACCCTCCTTTTGAACCCGTTGTAAAAGATGGCAAGATCTGGGCCCGCGGCGCTACAGACGACAAAGGACAGCTTTTTATTCACGTTAAAAGCGTTGAGGCTTTCTTTAAGAGTAACGGCAGCCTCCCTTTGAATGTCAAATTCCTTATTGAGGGTGAAGAGGAAATTGGAAGTGAAAGCCTCTCGGCTTTCTTAAAGCAGAATAAGGATATGCTTAAGTGCGATGCGGTCCTCATTTCAGACACGTCGCTTTATGCCCCCGGAGTCCCTTCACTTACATACGGTCTCAGAGGCCTGTGCTATATGGAAGTTGAAGTCACCGGTCCCGACCGCGACCTCCACTCCGGCAGCTTTGGCGGAGCCGTGGCAAACCCGATAAATATTCTTGCCTCCATGATTGCACAGCTGCAGGATAAAAAAGGAAAAATTAAAATTCCGGGCTTCTACGACGACGTGCAGACACTTACAAAAAAGGAAAAGGAAAGCTTTAAGAACCTGAAATTCTCCGAAAAGGCATATGCAAAGGACCTGAAAGTAGCCGAACTTAAAGGGGAAGAAGGCTATACTACTCTGGAAAGACTCTGGGCACGCCCTACACTCGACTGCAACGGAATCTGGGGTGGCTTCCAGGCCGCAGGAGCAAAAACCGTAATCCCATCCAAAGCCGGCGCCAAGATCAGCATGAGGCTCGTCCCGAACCAGGACCCTAAAAAAATTGCCAAACTCTTTACCACCTATTTCAAACAGCTGGCGCCAAAGAGCGTTAAAGTAAACGTGAAGGCCCTTCACGGGGGCTACCCCGTTGTCGTACCTTTGGAACACAAGGTGATTGTTGCCGCTTCCCAGGCCATGGAAAAGGCTTTCGGCAAAAAGACTGTCTTTATGCGCGAAGGCGGGTCTATTCCTATTGTCGTGGATTTTGTTAAAAACCTTAAGGCTCCGGCCGTACTTATGGGATTCGGCCTGGACAGCGAAAATCTGCATTCGCCAAATGAACATTTTGACCTGAATCACTTCAGGTTAGGTATTTTAAGCTCATCTTACTTTTTAGAGGAACTGTCACAAAAGAGCTGATAATACTCTGCATTTCTCAATGTAAACCGGAGCTATTTTTTGAGGCACAGCCTTTTTAAGGCTGTGCTGCAATTAAGAGGGGGGCCAACAAAAATGAAAAAGTTATCGCTTGGTTCACTGGTTATAATTTTACTTTCGCTCCTACTGGCCTCTTGCGGCAAAAAAGAGGAAGAGAGCCAGGGCTATGATGCTGCATTTTCAGACGTCAGGGATAGACGCATTCAGGAATATAACCTCGATGTGCAGAAGGATCAGGCCTCTCAGAGGTCTGCTAACGATACACTTGCACTTAAGGAACATATTCTCCATAATTATCCGGCCGGATCATACCTTGTTTATTTTGACCGTTCAAATACCTTCAGCGTGCCGCGCCCGGCTGTAATTTACTATAAGGCCGATCAGGCATACGTCTTTGCCATAGTTGCCAAGTCAAAGCCAGGCGAAAGGCTCATTGAAACCAAAAACATTACGGGCTACGAATCGAGCTTCATTAACCTCGACAGCACAAAACTTGGAACCGCTTTCTTCTTCCTCACACTCTTCAGCTACGACGAGGGAGGATTCCAGCAGGTCTGGGAAAAGGAAATTCCCATGCACGGCGGCTTTAACCGCATGATACTTAAGACCTGGGGGCCGCAGAGGATACTCTACGTTGAAGTTAATTTTGAAGACGGAATTATCGTGGGCCACAGGAATTATAACATCTTCATGAATAACGGCATCAGACAAATGCCGCACCTGCTGGAAACCTATGAGGGCATCTCCCGCAAAAGGACTATTGCAGACGTAAATAAGGACAATTATCCCGACTACTATGAATATACCTTCTACTCTCTGAGTAACAGGATATATCCGGTCGATTCGGTTGCCTTTTACTGGGATAAGAAAAGGGATCTCTATGTTAATTCCAGAAATCCCAGGCAGACCAGGCCTTATTAGCTTTAGCATTATTATGCCTGGGAAGTGAAATATCCTTGCCCGTAACTGCTTTAAGAAGTAACTTTTTAGAATTATTTCTTAGCAATTTCCCGTTATTCTTGCTATTTTCCTGCTATAGAAGAAAGGAGTGTAAATGCCAGATACTGTTTTAAGAATTTCTCCAATGATGGATTTCTTTAAGTCAGTATATCAAAATATTGTATTGGATGAGCCAGGCAGCAAAGTCAGTAGCTTTACCGGTGCCAAAGAGGAGTACGAGGCCCTGACGGGCGGGGTTGCCCTTCGCGACATATCAGATTCCGGACTCCTGGAGCTCTACGGGCGTGAAAGCCTTGAATACCTTCACAGGATCAGTACAAATTCTTTAATAGATCTTCCGGCCTCAGGCTCTCAGGCATCAGTATTTACTAACGAGAAAGGGCGCATAATTGACAGGGTAAGGATAGTCAACCTGGGTGAATACCTGCTCTTAATCGGCAGCCCTGCCTATGCAGGCAAGCTTCAGAGCTGGATCAACAGATATATCATAATGGAGGATATTAAGGTAAAAAATGCCTTTGGGGGCTATTCTGCCTTTGAACTCCTGGGCCCGCAGGCTGAATCGTTTCTGACCTTGATTTTCGGAAGCCTGGCCGACAACCTTGAGTTTAACAGCGTAAAGAGGATTGAAGCCGAAGGTATTAAAATTAACATCCTTAAAGTCATTGAATTTAACCAGAAGAAATTTATTTTGTGGGGCAGTGTTGAAGAGGGAATTAACCTCCTTAAGCATATTAATACCCAGGACAGTGTATTTGATTTCAGAATGGCGGGTGAAGAGGCTTATAAAGTTTTCCGCGTGGTAAAGGGAATTCCCGCCGCCCCAAATGAAATAAACGATATGTACAACCCTCATGAAACAAACCTGCTTGAAGACGTAAGCTTTAAGAAAGGGTGCTATATCGGCCAGGAAGTAATTGCCCGCCTGGATACATACGATAAAGTCCAGAAAAGCATTGCGGGACTTATCTTTGATGAAAAGGCGGAAGTCAAAGACGGCTTCAGGCTTTTTAATGCTGGCAATGAGGTAGGAAAAGTTACTACTATGGCGCGCTCGTTTCATCTTGAAAAGGAAATTGCCCTCAGCATCATTAGTAAAAACTTTTCTGCCCCGGGGATAAAACTTACAGCCATGGATGAAAGCGGAAAGGAATATTCTGTAACAGTATGCAGTCTGCCTTTAAGAAAATGAAAATATACACAAAAACAGGCGATAAGGGGGAAACGGGACTCTTCGGCGGGGGACGCGTCCGGAAGGATGACCTCAGAATTGAAGCCTATGGTACTATCGATGAATTAAATTCAGTCCTTGGCGTCGCCTTAAACAGCCTCCGGGACGAAGGCGTTATTACACTCCTCGGAATGATCCAAAGACAGCTTTTTGTTGCCGGAAGTGACCTGGCCGCACCCCGCGATAAGGAAAACGCAAAGTTTAAGA
The DNA here is from genome assembly GCA_025612375.1 of Ignavibacteria bacterium. Taxonomy (NCBI): domain Bacteria; kingdom Pseudomonadati; phylum Ignavibacteriota; class Ignavibacteria; species Ignavibacteria bacterium. The sequence goes on along the minus strand of JAAXKN010000003.1, from coordinate 63,326 downwards.
TCCCAAGGGTAGAAAAGAGTTTCAGCGTGGAAATTGAGCGCCAGATAGACCTTTATAACGGGAAGCTGGATGAACTAAGGCATTTTATTCTCCCCGGAGGCTCACCCGGAGCTTCTTACCTTCACCTGGCGCGCACGGTCTGCCGCAGGGCCGAAAGACTGGTGGTAGCCTTAAATAAAAGTGTTGAAACAGGGGAGGAAATAATCGTATATTTAAACCGTCTTTCCGATCTTTTTTTCGTCCTTGCAAGGTATGAAAATAAGGTCTCCGGGACTCCTGACGTAGTCTGGAAAGGCATGGAAGAAAAGTAAAGGCAGCCTGAACTTTTTTCCCCATCACGTTGTTTGGATTTATGTTGATAAGCTTTAACTGCTTAAAAACAAGCCTTAAGTCCTTTGAAACATTTTCAAGGGGGTGAAATTGGCTTCGACGGGGTTAGTTAGGCTTTGAACTGCACATCGTGTTCACCGTAGACACGTAAAACGGCGGTAATAAAACAATAACTGGCGAAAATAACTACGCCTTAGCTGCTTAATTATAAAAGTAGCCGTTCGCTCTGACTTCGCGCACCGGGTCTGAGATGAACGCCGATCAGGTGTGATAGCGGGATGAGCGTCCGGGTAAATCCTGCAAATCTTAACCGGGCAAGCTTAAAGTCAACCCTGCCTGCCGGGATGCTTTAAGCCTAAAAAATCGACAGGCTATGTGTGTAGACGTTCTTAGTATTTCAACTTCGGACGCGGGTTCGACTCCCGCCACCTCCACTAATGCTGATTAAAAAAGGCGCCCCTGAAAGGCGCCTTTTTGCTTTTTATACTTCACTTAAGCTACTTAACCAGGATCATTTTTTTTGCTGCCATATAGCTCCCCGAACGGATCTGATAATAGTAAATCCCGCTTGCAAGCTTGTCTGCCTGAAGCATCCTTTCATGCATGCCGGCTGCCTGGTATTCATCAACAAGCGTTGCAATTTTCTTCCCGAGCATATCAAAGATTTCCAGCCTTACCACTCCGGCCTTCGGTATATTGTACCTTATTGTTGTCGACGGGTTAAAGGGGTTCGGATAGTTCTGCATGAGCTCATAATAGGGAAGCGCAGTTAAACCCCGTATGCTGCTCTTAGCGTCTGAGAGTACAACGGGAGCCTTAAAATTAACATTGAGTACTGTATCTGCTGACACATTTACAATTAAGGAGTCTCCCGTAAAAAGCTTGTCTCCCAGATATATGTTCCAGATGAGGCCTGTGGTATCGGGACCATAGATCTTCAGGAGGAATTGACCTTCCTGCATAGATACGAGGTGATATTTCCCGGTCGGTTCTGAATAGTCATATGTGCTGTCGCCCAGTGAAAGCAGGACGCCCTTGACAGGTTTATTATTAACATCTGTTATATGCCCAGTTACTACAGAGGCTTTTTCAAAGCTCAGATATTTATAATCCGACGTCTTAAAAGCATTCTCGATGCTTATTGATTCTTCAGGTATGCCGAGATGGTAAATCAGAAGGTTCTTCAGGTCATAAGGACCGTCGGAGAGGTTACCGTATAACATGCGCCCGCTGAATTTAAGTCTGACATTTCCTTTCTCGTTTGCCGGAAGAAAATCTCTTCCTGAGGCCCGGCAGACACTTTCTCCCTCGGAGTTCATTAGCTGACCCATTGCAACAACATAGCCCGAATCAAGCGGAATTACTTCGACATCTATTTCAAGTGAATCAGTAAGCCCGTTATTATCCGTATCAATAAGCTTTTCGGTATAGCTGCCGGTGGACTGAATGATCTTACCCCTTGGCTGCTCAAACTGATTTATGGTGTAAGCCTGGGTATTGTAGAGATTAAATCCTGATGAAACAAGGTTCAGTACTGTGTCCAGAATTACCGCGTAGCCTATTTTGTACGGCCCGTCTGTTTTGCTCTTTGCTATAGCTGTGCCGGCAAAGTTTAGCCTCACCAGGCTATATCCTTTAATGGCAGAGACCTCGGAAGAAGAAACGGTAATTAAGGAATCTTTCTGACTCGTGAGGTAAGCCGTAATAATATATCTGCTGTCCTTAAGGGATGTCAGCTGCAGTTCGGCCTGTAGAGTATCTATGAGGCCGTCATTGTCGTCGTCCTTCGTATATTCATTTGTTCCCGTAATAATCACGGCTTCAGGAGGCGCAAACTGAGAAGCCTTGTATGCGGCAGTCTGTATCTGATCTGCTGTAAGCTGTGCCCCATCTGCGCTGCATAACTGGACGGAAATTGTGTATGGCCCGTCTTGGCCTGCTGCTGAGAGAGCTCTTGCTCCTGCTTTATGGATTATCTGGTTGTCTCCGGCTATAAGCTGAAAAGGCATTGAAGCCGAAGTTATACTTATGCTGTCTTTCAGCAGCGTGCTTTGTATCAAATAGCTGCCTGCAAGGCTCGACTGAATATCCAACTTTACGGATATAACATCATATAATCCGTCCCCGGTGGTATCTTCGGGGGATTCTGATATCTGACTGACGCGCAGGGGGATCTCACCGAATTCAGTATACTGGTGCTGCCCGGTTTTGAACTCCGCTGAATCAACAATTGTCCCGGTCGTGTCCAGTATATAAAGGTCGAAAGTATATGTCCCGTTTAATTTCTTCTGGAATATGCTTTCACCGCTGAAAGTTGGATGAACGGTCAGTTTGCCCGGTGCGGGTCCGATAACTTCATACCAGCTCCCCGGAGCCTCGGTATAGGGTTGTGTAGCTAAAACAATATCGTTCTGCCTGAGAAGCCCCGAAACCATATATTTCCCTGATTTTGTAATCTCAATTTCAACCTCGGCACCGAGCTGATCAGTATATGCATCTCCGTCAGTATTGACGGCTTTTTCTGAAAATACACCTGTAAATCTGGCGCCGTCGGTTAAGGGGGACTGAATCAGAGGGTGAATTTTGGGAGTGAAAATAAATTCATATGTATATTTTTTCCAACGCCCGTCCTCTAGCTCAAACGACTCTCCTGTAGCCAGAACGCGGGGCCCCTGATCGGGAGGAGGATCGCCTGTCTCATAACCCCCTGGAAACTCTGTCCTGATATCCCAGGCCACATGGAAGTAAAAGTCTTTGAAAGACTTATCAAAGACCGGATCATAATACACTGTTCCTTTCTGCCCGAAAGTATGTGAATCGAAGAGCCACCTTTCAGAATTTATTTCAGCACTCCGGAAAGCGTTACCTCGTGCGCTTTTTGTCCCTCCGTATGCTACCAGATTTGTTTTGGATAAAAAGCCTTTGCCATAAATTTTTCCCTGATGATGCACTGTGGAAGTACCGCCTACCCCAAGAGTTTTTAACAGGTTCATCCATACATTAGAAGTTGCCTTGCAGTCTGCTTCCTCTGTCTTGCCTTCTACTATTTCATACCACCTGAACCATGGAATGGGAGCATTGCCATATGACCACCTCATTCCTCCTTTGTTATAAATGCCATGCATCATCTCCTGAGCAAGCTTTTCTTCGGCGTCCGGACTCAGCATAGTACCTTCAGTAAATTCTATTGCTTTATCCATCCACACCTTTTTTATTCCGCTAAGCTTTGGGTCATCGTAGCTTACCCATAGGTCCAGTATATAAATGTCACTGCCAACCTGGTTTTGGTTGTCTCCATAGAACTTAAAATTAAGTTCCAGGTTGTACTTACCAATTCTGCCCGGCAGCTTTATGGCCAGCTTTCCTTCCTTTCCCTTAAACTCAGATACATCCTCAACGTAAGTTTTCCATTGGGAGGTTATCTTATAATTGCACACTGTTCTGGAATTCGCACCAAGTTTATCATCGGGAAACGACTGGAGTTTTACGTTTAACTTGATTTCACTCTTTCTGGCCGCGGCTGCAAGCGGTTTATTGACAACGGGTGGATCTGTCAATTTCCCGTCTTTATCGAATTTTTGGCTGAGCAGGGGCTTGGGAACATCCTTTAACTCAATGTTTCCTATGGCACTGATTTCTGTGATATTTAAGCCACAGAGTATGGGGTAGTCTTTAACGTCTCCATACGTCCAGTCTGCCTGGCATGGGTCCGTAGGATCGTAGCCCCAGCCGAGGTTTACTCTCATCCAGGCTGGTCTTTTGGCGTCAGCCGGTACTTTTACATCCTTTATTAACGTCATTAAGTGGCTGTCAAAGCCGATGGCATAGCCCTTCATTCCTTCATGTATTACGTATTCGTCCGGTCTGTTGCCCCATGTCTTGTCTCCGTCCCAGTCGATCCATACGTTAATATTCTCAGGACTCGCATCGTAACTCTGGCAGGGGTTATTGGCTACACATCCGTAAGGGTTTGTTATGTTCACTACAACGGTGATTTCAATACCGGTGAATGTTTCTTTTACTTTTACGCTGTTAATGGACTCATAAGTAGTGCTGTGGCTTCCCGGTGCACAGTACCCCGGAGCGCCGTCCTGCGGGGAGGATTTTACTTCAGGCAGGTTCATTGCCGCTCTTTTGAGCAATGCCTTTTTATCCTCCATTCTTCTCTGCGGCAGAATCTCTCCGGCAATCAGAAACAGCAGCAGTATTGTAAATGCTGACTTCCTAATTGTGAGAAGTAAAGGTTTGACTGCGCTGAAAAGTAAATGCTGATTTGACATACCTGATAGCTTCATATATTACCCCCTTTGTTTTGAGAGTTAAAAAAGCCCGATATGTAATAAGACTGGCCGGCTGCCTTGTGCCGTTAAAGAACAGCTTTTATTATAAATAAAAACATTGTATCTGTGCTGGAATGTGATTGCTCTAAATGTAAAAAATCAGACAAAAAAAACAAGTTCATGAAAAAGGGGATTATTGCACCTGATGTCTGTTTTTTCTTGAAGTTTTTCCTTAAAATGTTCTGAAGTGTTTACTCTTAAAATCATCAGGTGAGAAATGATACTGGCAGTGGACGTCAGCTATAATCAGGACGAGGCCTTTGCTGCAGGCGTTGCCTCCTCCCATAACTGGACGGACGAAAAGCCCTCTTATGAAGTTACAACGAGCCTGAAGGGGATCAATAGCTACATCCCCGGCAGCTTCTACTTAAGGGAGCTTCCAGTAATTTTGGAGCTCCTGAAAAAGTTAAATGAAATGCCCGAGGCTATTGTTATCGACGGCTACGTCTGGCTTGGAAGTGAAAAAAAAGACGGCCTTGGAGGCCGCCTCTATATAGCTCTGAATAAAAAGATACCGGTAATCGGCGTTGCAAAGTCGCCCTTTAAGGATACGCCTGAGACCATTAAACTCTTGCGCGGCAAAAGCCTCCGCCCGCTTTATGTTACCTCTGCCGGAATTAGCCTCCAGGAAGCCAAGACTTACATATCACACATGCACGGAAGAAACCGCATCCCAGCACTGCTTAAAAGAGCGGACCAGCTCAGCCGTGAAGGCATAGCCTACTGAATATTCTTCCTTATAAACTTATGCAGCTCCTCAACCGTGTGGAATACATAGTCGCTTTTTGATTCCATTACTATGGCCTTTGCATAGCTGTCCCAGACCACTGAGGCAATCTTTACTCCGGCTCCGCGCGCGGCTTTGATGTCTGCCGGGGCGTCGCCTATAAGAAGCACCCTCGACTTATCCAGCTTGTACTTTTCCACAAAATTCAGTACGCCCTCGGGATTAGGCTTGTGCTTCTTCACGTCGTCGCCTGTAACTATCATGTCAAAATAGTCGTATAACTCAAGTGCCTTAAGCGTTATTGTTGAAGCTTTTCTCCCTTTGCCTGTAAAGATCCCGAGAGGCATTTTTGTCTTTTTTATATCTTCAAGAATATCTTTTATGCCCGGATATGTATCCGCCAGCTCAGCGTGCTTCTTATCGTAAAAATCAAAATAATCATAATGAGCTTCGTTGTACTTTTCACCCGTGAGATCCTTTAAGATCTCATCTTCCGGGGGGCCGAAAAGTGCAATCAGCTCCTCCGGCGTGTATGTCTTATTTAAATACTTTTTTGCAACGTGATTAAATGAAGCAAATATTAACTCGTTTGTTGAAGTAAGTGTACCGTCTATATCGAACAAAATTCCATCAAAATTCTTCACTGCTGTCCTTCTTTAATGCTGAAAACAAAAATCTTTCCGTCCATATTTGACGCCGCAAACATGCCCTGGCCAAGCGGCATTACCGTATGCGTCCTGGAGGTCCCTGTAAATATGAGCGGCTTGTAATTAAAACTTTTATCTATCTGGTAAATAATACCGTTCTTGCAGCCGAAAATTACACTGCCCTCACTTTCAATCGGGGTAATGGGAGTTGTGTCCAGACCGAACTTCAAATCAACTTCTTTCTGAAGCTTACCTTTGGCTGCGCCTACAAAGTAAAACTTGTCTGTCATCCCCTTTATAAAAAGCGTCTGCTTGTTTGCGCTTATTCCAATCGATTCCCAGGCCGGAAAAGCATCGCTCCTCCAGACTTTTTTCCCAAGGAGCAGGTCCACGGCCGAGACAAATTTATCGGGAGTTGCCGTATAGACATTCTTCCCGTCTGTAACGGGTGCGCACGCGGCAGGGGAGTAGTAAAAATTCTTATTTCCCGTCCACTTCCACAGCAATACACCCGAGCGGGCATCAATGCAGTAGAGGTAACTGTCCCAGCTACCGTAGACAAGCCTGTTTTCATAATACATCGGCCGGGTTTCAACCATTCCCTGCGCACTCGTGTTCTCCCAGATCTGATCGAGTGTATTTACCTCGTAGCTTAAAAGCCTCCCTTTGCTTGTTCCTACAATAAAAACAGTATCCGGTTTTGCACCGCTCATCAGGCGCTTGTCGCCATTATAGCCTATTGCAATTATCTGGCTCGTTACCGGCTCCCCAATCCCTATAGTCTGCAGCACCGTCCCTTTTTCCGCATCAATTGTAATCAGGTCACCCTGCATTGTTCCTACTGCAAGCACATTATCTGCAACAGCAGGACGGCTGTAAATTGTTCCCCCGGTCTTTATCTCCCATAATAAATCCCCGTTTGCAGAAAAACATGATACCACGCCGTTGGTTGCGGCAGCGTATATTTTGTTTTTCCAGGCTACCAGGGGGCTTACCATAGTAGTATTAAGATCCTTCTGCCATTTAACCTCGGCATTATAATTTACAAACTGCGCGGAATCCACTTGCGGAACGTTAAGCTCCGTTTTCTTGCTTACGGAAGCCCACAGGTGAGGAACAGAGTCGCGGTTGATCTCAAAGCACAAAAGCGAATCCTGGGCGTTTTCAACCTCAGTATATCCCCAGGTTTTCTTTTTGTCCTCAAGCGTCGAACGGCCCATTACAGCCGGTATGCCGTTAAAATCAAATACCTTGTTTACGTGGCCGTGCCCCAGCATTACAAGCTTAATGTTGTAGTTCCTCAGGCGGTTCGTAACTTCAAACCAGTTGTCCACCTCTTCATTTAACGGGTGATGGGCACAGAAAATAATTTCCTGCTTCTTATCCAGCTTCTGAAGCTCACTATCAAGCCACTTCAGGTCTTCAACTGCAAAATGTCCGCCGCCTCCGCGCCATGGAATGCCGCTGTTCATGCCTATGAACCTGATGCCGTTAAAGTCAAAGCTGAACCTGCTGCTTCCCCAGAGTTCAGTAAATTTGGTAAGCCCGTTGTCGCTCCACTTGGTGTCGTGGTTCCCGGGTATGACGTAATATTTTACCTTCAGCCCATCCAGTATCCCTTTGGCCTGTTCCAGTTCGGCCGATTGCCCTTTTTCAGCAATGTCACCCGAGGCTATAACAAACTGTATGTCGCTCCTCTTGTTTATATCATCCACTACCTGCTTTAAGTATTCCTCTGCCTTGGGGCTTCCTATGTGAACGTCCGTTATCCAGCCGAACTTGAACGGCTGCGCAAAGCTAAGTACGCTTAAAAGGAGGGTTAAGAGTATAGTCAGCTTAAATCTTTTCATTTCTTGTTTCCGAATTTATCATTTGTAAAATTATTCTGTTTTTCTGATGGCATTTAATGCTTTTTACAGATAAAATCATATCCTAAATTTACTAAATATTTTGTTTTAAACTTAAATTGAATTAAATATTAATTATCCTTAAGCTGAATAATGGCTGCAAAAAAGGCGCTTTTATCTCAGAACTTTTTCAGAGTTGGAGTTGTATAAACGGGAAAGAAAGAGTAAAACCAGCTAAGCTGACAAATGCCCGTCCAGGTGAACTTTTGAGCAAAAGTTATTCGTTGAATTTGCAGCCATGTATTGATATATTACTATTCTAAAATTTTGAGTAAAAATGGAACAAATTCGCAATTTTTGTATAATAGCGCACATTGATCACGGCAAGTCAACTATAGCTGATTGTCTTCTGGAAAGAACAGGAGCGGTTTCCGAACGCGAGCTTAAAGCACAGCTCTTGGATGATATGGACCTGGAAAGGGAAAGGGGAATTACAATTAAATCCCACGCAATCCAGATGAAATATCACGCAAAAGACGGCATTGAATATACCTTAAACTTAATCGATACTCCGGGACACGTGGATTTTTCCTATGAGGTATCGCGCTCTCTTGCGGCCTGCGAAGGCGCAATCCTTGTAGTTGACGCCGCACAGGGCGTTGAGGCACAGACCATTAGCAACCTTTATCTGGCTATTGAGGCCGGACTGGAGATAATACCTGTAATCAATAAAATTGACCTTCCCAGTGCCATGGTGGACACTGTCAAGGGTCAGATAGTGGATCTTATAGGCTGCGATGAAAACTCGATCCTCCTTGCAAGCGCAAAGACCAGAACAGGCATCGATGACATTCTTGAAGACATAGTCAGGAAAGTACCTGCGCCTAAAGGTGACCCTGAGGCCCCGCTTCAGGCACTCATCTTCGACTCGGTTTTTGACGCTTACCGCGGGGCTATCGCTTATGTAAGAATTTTTAACGGCACGCTCCACGAAAAAGACCAGATCAGGTTCTTTGCCAACGATAAGATTTTCCTTGCCGAGGAAATAGGCGTCCTGGGGCTCCGCAAGATTAAAACCAAGGAGCTTACAGCAGGTAATGTGGGATACCTTATCTCGGGCGTTAAGGATGTGCACGATACCAAAGTGGGCGATACACTTACTCTTGCTAAAAACGGCGCTGAGCACCCGCTGCCGGGCTATAAGGAAGTTAAACCTATGGTCTACTCGGGCCTCTATCCTACAAATACTGAAGAGTATGAGGACCTCAGGGATGCTTTGGAAAAATTCCGCCTCAATGATTCGGCGCTCGTCTTTACTCCCGAGACTTCGGCAGCCCTGGGCTTCGGCTTCAGATGCGGGTTTCTGGGCATGCTGCACATGGAAATCGTGCAGGAAAGGCTTGAAAGGGAGTTTAACCAGTCCATTATTACAACCCTTCCAAACGTTGAGTACTATGTCTATAAGAAAAGCGGGGAGAGAATAATAGTAGATAACCCTGCCGATATGCCTGATATGGGGGACATAGAGCTCATCGAGGAGCCGTACGTCAAGGCACAGATTGTTTGCCCCAGCGAGTACGTCGGAAACCTGATGAAGCTTGCTACGGATAAGCGCGGCGTCTATAAGAATACATCATACATAGATCCTACACGCGCCGATCTTCAGTATGAGTTCCCTCTGTCTGAAATCATTTTTGATTTTTATGACAAGCTGAAATCTTTTTCGCGCGGCTATGCGTCTTTTGATTATGAATTTATAGGATACCGTGAGAGTGATCTCGTTAAACTCGATATTCTCCTTAACGGCGAACAGGTCGATGCCCTGTCAATCATCGTCCACAGAAGCCGCTCTTTTGAATGGGGAAGGAAAGTCTGCGATAAGCTGAAGGACCTGATACCAAGACAGATGTTTGAAATCGCAATCCAGTCTGCCATAGGTAACAAGGTCATATCACGCTCCACGGTTAAGGCTTTAAGGAAAAACGTTCTTGCCAAATGCTATGGCGGCGATATTACTCGTAAAAGAAAACTGCTTGAAAAACAGAAGGAAGGTAAAAAACGCATGAAGCAGGTGGGTAACGTTGAAATACCTCAGGAAGCGTTCCTGGCAGTTTTACAAATTGAAGATTAAGAGGAGGCTAATTGACTTTTAAGGAAGGTGCCCGGCGGTTCCTGGGCATTAAAACAGAAGAAGAATTAAATCAGGTTAAAACACCGCAGGAAAAATTCAGGAACTTCGTTGAGACCCTTGTCTTTGCCCTGATCGGTGCGCTGCTTATTAAAACATTTTTGCTGGAGTCATCCAGAATACCCACGGGCTCAATGGAAAATACAATCCTGGTGGGGGATTTTGTCCTGGTAAACAAGGTGATCTACGGCTCAACTACACCAAGAAATATCCCGTTTACTAATATTTCACTTCCTCACTTTAGCTTCCCTTCAATCAGGGAGCCTAAGGCTAAGGACGTGGTTGTCTTCGACTGGCCGGGTTACACAAACGACCTGGAGCCGAGCGAAATAATGAGCTACGTTAAAAGACTCATCGGCATGCCGGGCGATACGGTTAAAATTGTCGACAAAGTCGTCTTCGTTAACGGCAGGGAATTCTGGCGCCCGCCTCACATACAGTACGTGAGCCCACAGACTATACCGGCCGGAATCGCAAACCCCAGGATTTTCCCCCCCGGAGCACCCTGGAATGAGGATAACTACGGACCTTTAGTCGTTCCTAAAAAGGGAGACGTGATTCACCTTTCCCCGTCTAACCTGGAGCAGTGGAGGACAATTATAGACAGGGAATTCGGACGCCGCGTGGTTAAACTCTCGGGAAACCAGATTACTATTGACGGCAAACCTGCCGATTCATATAAGCTGACAAAGGACTATTACTTTATGATGGGTGATAACAGGGACAATAGCCTCGACAGCCGCTTCTGGGGCTTCGTTGCCCGCGACAGGGTTATCGGCGAGGCTGCTATCGTCTACTGGTCATGGGACCCGTCTATACCTTTTTCAGATTTCTTCGAACTCCTGGGCTCAGTCAGGCTTAACCGCATTGCCAGGATAATTCATTAAAATTTACTGTTTCATTAAATGGCGGAAATCTTTTTCCGCCAGTGTATTTTAGGAGATTTTACATTGTCCTTTTCCGATGACCTTGAAAAATATGAGGAAGCTCAAGCCGGAGAGGATTTTATCGAAGAAAAATCTCCTGCTGAAAGACTCAGAATGTTTTCAAAGGCTCTTTTTTATGCCATTCTGGCGGCCTTTGTACTTAAAACATTTGTCGTTGAAGCTTTCCGGATACCTACAGGCTCAATGGAAAAAACCCTCCTTGTAGGTGACTTTCTCCTTGTGAATAAATTTATCTATGGCGCCTCCACACCAAGACGCATTCCCTTTACAGAACTGGAAATCCCCCGCGTTACACTCCCGGCTTTTAAGGATCCTGAAAGAAAGGACGTCGTTGTCTTTGAATACCCGGGCGACCGCGACCAGGTAAGGCCGCAGGAAAGGGTTAACTATATCAAACGCCTCATAGGTGTTCCGGGCGATACAATCAGAATCGTGAATAAAGTCGTTTTCGTCAACGGAAAGGAATTCTTCAGGCCCCCGGGCATCCAGTACGTAAGTTCGCATACAAAGCCCGCTGAAGAGGCCGAATACAGGATTTTCCCCAGGGGCGCTTTCTGGAATGAGGATAATTACGGGCCCGTGGTCGTTCCGAAAAAAGGGCAGACTGTGGAGCTTAACTACAGAAATATTGAGCTCTGGCGCACTATTATTAACAGGGAACTCGATTCGGAAGCAGTCAGAGTTGAGGGCAGGAATATTTATATTCTCGATAAGCCAGCCAGCAAATATACGGTCCAAAAAAATTATTACTTTATGATGGGCGACAACCGCGACGACAGCGCCGACAGCCGCTTCTGGGGCTTCGTGCCGAGAGATAAAATCATCGGCAAGGCTTTTATCGTCTACTGGTCATGGGACCCGGCAAAGACAAATATTCTGGACATTCTGGCAAGCGTAAAATGGAACCGCGTGGCACGCCTTATCCGTTAGGCGCTTTTGGAATTTTACGACTCTTAATTTCAATTGATGTTTTAACCATTAAAGACTAACTTCTATAGTGCCGGCCTGCCCGGCCAAATTTGTTTATTTAACCCGAAGGTAATATGCCGAAGAAATTACTTTTACTTTTTGCATTCTTTCTTTTCTCAGGTTTGTCTTTTGCTCAGACAAAGTACCTGATATACTTTAAGGATAAAGGGGTAAAACCTTCTTTGTCTTTATCCAAGTCTTCTTCGTTATTTAACTCTGCGGAAAACCTCCTGAGCCCGAGGGCAGTCGAAAGACGCAAAAAGGTTATGGGCGAGAGTTCCTACATTACTTACGAGGACCTTCCCGTCAAAGATGACTATATTCGCTCATTAGAGGGCCTTGGGGTCAAAATAAACAACGTCCTAAGGTGGTTTAATGCCGTAAGCGCATTTCTCACTCCTGAGGAGCTTAAAAGCGTTTTAAGCCTCCCCTTCGTCGAAAAGTTAGAAAAGGTTAAAGTGCTTTATAGACCGGACCGCAATCTGAAACCGGAGGGCCCGAAGGAGCTTGGGAAAACCGGCAGCCTTATGGACCTCGATTACGGCAACTCTTTCAGACAGTTGAACCTCTCCGACGTTCCTCAGCTGCATCAGAAGGGTATAACGGGACAGGGGATTATAATCGGACTCCTCGACTCGGGATTTGACTGGAAGTACCACGAGGCACTGTATAACAGGACAGTCCTTGCCGAACACGACTTTGTCTTTAATGACGATGTTACAGCAAACCAGGAGCAGGATGCACCTGATCAGGATGAGCACGGAACGGCTGTTTTCTCAATCATCGGCGGCTACGCGCCCGGCCACCTCATAGGTGCGGCATATGGCGCCAGCTTCATACTTGCTAAAACAGAGGACGTAAGGAGTGAAACACACATTGAGGAGGATAACTACGCGGCTGCACTGGAATGGATGGAAGGCCAGGGCGTGGATGTTACGAGCAGCTCTTTGGGTTATAATACCTTTGATTCTCCTGAATCTTCTTACACTTATGCCGACATGAATGGAAAGACTGCTATTTCAACTCTGGCGGCCGAAATGGCATTCCAGCGCGGTGTCCTTACCGTTACCGCCGCCGGTAACGAGGGGAACACTTTCTGGCACTTTATTACGGCTCCGGCAGACGGATTCTATACTATTGCAGTCGGGGCAGTCTCACAGTTTAATGTTGTGGCGGGCTTCAGCTCAAAAGGCCCTACGTCCGACGGACGCATAAAACCGGACATTGTAGCCCAGGGGTCAGGCGTCTATAAGGCCGTATCCCAAACGCAGAACTACTACTCCTACGGCAGCGGAACCTCCTTTGCAACTCCCATCGCTTCAGGATGCGCGGCTCTGGTTCTGTCTGCTTATCCTTACCTTACAAATTTCGAACTTAGGAGGATACTGCAGATCACAAGCGACAATGCCTCGTCTCCCGATTCCTTAAGAGGCTACGGACTGGTCTCTGCCTTGCGGGCAATTGAATACCCGAACCTCGAGAACTCGCGCTCGGGACTCGTTCTTCATAAGGCATTCCTCGATTCCGATGGCGTAAAGCCTGAAAGCGTGGAGATGTTTTATTCTTTTGGCGATTCAAATTTCACGCCTCTTCCGGTTAATCACCTGAACCAGACTTTTTATACCGTGAAGCTGCCGTCAAATAACACAAAAAACCTCCGTTTTTATTTTACATATACCAATAGCCTTGGGAATCCTGTGCGCTCGCCGCTTACGGGAAACTTCAGCCTGGAAGACAGCTCCTTTACCCCTGCGGGCGTCCCTGAATCATTTGCCCTATCGCAGAACTATCCGAACCCTTTTAATACTTCAACAAGGATCGACTTCTCAGCTTATGCAAACGAGAACGCTAAACTGGTTATTTATGACATACTTGGCCAGCAGGTTATGGCTTATGATCTGATAACAAAAAACGGGAAGAATTCGGTTATATGGAACGGCATTAACCAGTATGGATCACACTGCTCAAGCGGAATATATTTGTATTCCTTAAAGCTTAACGGGAGCCTCTACACAAAGAAAATGATCCTCCTGAAATAAATCTGCAATTAAAATAAAAGTTGCAATTAAACGGAAAATTTGTTTTTCTAAGTATTATGAATTTAACCGGGTATTATAATGGAAAATATTATTTGTCCTGAACAGCAGGCATATCTGGAATCCATTAGAAGGGAAGAGGACCCCCTCATTCTTGAGATGGAGCAGTACGCAAAAGAACACAGGGTCCCGGTGCTCGACTGGAAATCCGTCGAGTTCCTGGAACAGCTCATACTTATCTACCGCCCCAAAAGAGTGCTCGAAATAGGAACGGCTATTGCGTATTCCTCAATTCATATAGCACGGTGCCTAAGAAAAAAAGGCAGACTCTTTACAATTGAACATAGCGCCGATAACCTGAAACTGGCTGAAGATAACATCAGACAATCAGGCTATATAGACAAGATTAAACTGGTTGAAGGCAATGCACTGGACGTAATGCCCAAAATGAAGAAAAAGTTTGACTTCATTTTCCTCGATGCCGATAAGGAGGACTATAAGGCACTGTTCGACCTGTCCATGGTGCTCCTGAAAAAAGGAGGCGTTATGTTTGTCGATAACCTCCTCTGGCACGGCTATACCGCCTCTAAACAGGTCCCTAAGAAATTTCAAACCTCAACCGGACACATCAGGAAGTTCAATGAGGAATTTCTATCACACCCGGATCTGAATGCCTCCATTCTTCCCATTGGCGATGGTATAGGCCTTGGCGTAAAGAAAAGATAAAGGAAAATATGCAGCAGAATACAGCTATGAATATCCTGGAAGAGGTGGAAGCCCTTTCAAAAAACAGATTAAAAATGAAGGATGACCTGCAGCGGATCATAGATCTCAGCATGAAAAACGGCAGGGTCCCGCTCCTCGATGAAACTGCCTTTAAGGCAAAGTACCTCCAGGGCCTCTTCGGCATCATACAGCGCGGCGAAAGCTCAATTGATGAGGAGGTATTCAGGCGCTATATGGCTGAATATATGGAAAACATTCAGGAGGTAAAGAAAAACCTGGCGCTTATAATTGAAGCATCAGGAAGCTTTTTCAAGAATATTTTTGAGGAAAAGTACTTTTCCATGACGCAGGAGGGTATCTCCAACCTTAATAAACTGATTTATGACCTCGGATGGTATAAGATGTACCTGAATGACAGGAAAACCGGAAGCCAATGAAGACAATCCAGATAATATTGGTTTTTTTTCTCATTATTCACTATTTTTAACAAAACTTAGCATATAATGGGGTTTTCCCCGGACTTTTTTTGATTTGAATTGTTCTGTTCTTTTGCTGCAGGCTATATTTTTATTGAATAAATTGTGAGGCTGTTATGCAGGAACTTGTACTTGATCAGAAAAATCTCTACCGTCTGCCCTGGACGTTGCCGGACAATGCTATCTCATGGCTGGAACCGACTTCGCTCTGCAACCTGAGCTGCGACGGCTGCTACCGCGAAAATGAAGCCAACTCACACAAATCCCTCGATGTAATTAAAAAAGAACTGGATGTGTTTGGAAAGCTGAGAATTACCGACGGCGTTTCAATAGCCGGCGGCGACCCTCTGCTGCACCCCGAAATCCTTGATATAGTGCGCGAAGTGGCAAAACGCAGGATGAAGCCTATTATTAATACTAACGGCCTGGCCCTTACAAAAGAGCTCCTCCTGGAGCTTAAAGAAGCGGGCGTCTTCGGCTTTACTTTCCATATAGACAGCAAACAGAACCGTCCCAAATGGAAAAATAAGAACGAACTGGAATTAAATGAACTAAGGCTGTACTATGCACAAATGCTCCGCGAGGCAGGAAACATATCCTGCTCATTTAATGCTACTGTTTACGAGGATACGCTTCAGTATGTGCCGGAGATGGTCGAATGGGCTCAAAAACACATCGATATCGTCCAGGTAATGGTTTTTATTGCCTACAGGCAGATTGTTCCGCAAATGCCCATGGACTGGTACGTTGGAGGCCAAAAGGTGGAGATGAACCACTTCTGGTATTCCACTCAGGATAAAAGAAGAGTGGATATTTTATCCACAGACGTACTGGCAAAGGTTCGGGAGAAATTCCCCGAATTCAACCCCTGCGGGTACTTAAACGGAACAGAAAAACCCGATTCATTTAAGTGGCTGTTGTCCATTAGGGTAGGAAATAAAAATTCCATAATGGGCTACATGGGCTCAAAATTCATTGAGCTGATGCAGACCCAGTATCACTTCTGGCAGGGGAAATACCTTGCCTATGCCGCTCCTAACTTTACAAGTATGGGTAAAAGCATCCTTTTACTCTGGCCTTTCGATAAGGGAGTAAGAAAAGCTGCCGGAAAGTTTCTGAGGGCAGTATTCACTAATCCACTTAACCTCTTTAAGGGGCTTCATTTCCAGTCCATTATGATGATTCAGCCGGTTGACTTTATGGAAGACGGGGGACAGAATATGTGCGACGGCTGCCCCGATATAACCGTGTGGGAGGATAAACTGGTCTGGAGCTGCCGCCTGGAAGAACCCAAAAAGTTCGGCTGCTTCGTTAGAACAGTCCCTAGAAAAGACCAGGCTTTCTGATATTAGAAATCATTACTAAAATAGTATAAGCCCCGGAAATAAAAGCCGGGGCTCTTACTCTTTACTTTCCATTATTCAAAAGAAGTATAAATGATTACTAATAGAAAATGGCTTCCTGTTGTGCTCCTCCGCCTCATGATGCTTGCATCTGCCTTTTATGTCTGCAGCTGCGACGTCAGGATAAACGAAATAGAGGATAATAGCGGATATAACTTCCATTACCAGGGGACGGGGGGAGTGACAATTACCTGGGATGACAATTCTGTTGACGAATGGTTTAGTACACGGGAGCTGTTCAAAAAATATGGCGCAAAGTGCACCTTTTTTGTATGTAACTTCTGCAGCCTGAATCAGGAAGAAATAAGAAAGCTTAAGATCCTCAAGGACGAAGGACATGAAATAGCCTGCCATTCTCTTATGCATAAAGATGCAGTGCTCTATTATATGGATTACGGGACTGAAAGCTACATTAAAAACGAAATACTTCCGGCCCTGGATTCTATGCGCCTGAAAGGGTTTTCTCCTGAAACTTTTGCCTACCCTAACGGCTCCAGGAATTCCGAAACAGATGAGGCGCTCTTAAAGTATTTCAGAGTAATCAGAGGTACAACCTATGGCAGTAGGGGAGTGTTATATTCATGGGGAAGAACAAGAATCCTTCAGGCTGCAGGCATAGACAATAGTTATAACATTCAGCTTGAATCAATATACAGCATGCTTAAGGAGGCTTCTGACAGCAGCCAGGTAGCAGTCTTCTACGGACACAGAATTTCAGACTCTGCAAACAATACCGCTTACTACTGCACATCGCGCGACCGCCTGGAAGCAGTGCTTAAGCGGGCATCAGAGCTTCACCTTCATTTCTATACCGCCTCTGAACTTGATGTAAGAAATATGGCAGACACTTATAGCAGCAGTATAAAAGCGAGTCAAAAGAATTACTTCAATAAGTAGATCCAAAGCTTTCCTAAAGAAATTATAGCCTATAAAAATATTATTTACAGTATAGTAGTAACGCTTAATTTAATGCATGTATATGGCGCGTCTTTACATACAGGAAAAGAAAAGACGCATATAATGCAAAGAAAAATACTGTTGCGGAGCTGCATTGAAACTTATACAATAGGGGATTTGTGTAACTCCATATAAAATAATAAGTAGCCCAAATGGTGTAAAAACTACTTCAGGTAAGCAGCGTATAAGTATAAGCAAATGATGATTATGAGAGCGTGATATTAATATTTTTAGACGTCTTTAGACGTTCCTGCTGCCTGAAAATAATATTTTTATTCGTGTTTATTTATCGCATTAATAAATCAATATGGCAGAAGAACTCATGCAGTTAATCATGAATATTCCGTTAAACATTGCGCTGCATGCAGTTAGCATAATGCTTCAGCAACAAAGTATGAATGAATGGAAATAACTATGTATATGAATCGTTTAATGAAGTTTACCGGATAGAATGCTGCAGCATATAGGCACTACTATAACTATGCAAACTCTTAACCGGTTATTAAAATGCAAAGCTTTAATGAAAGCCTGCGCTAACATTAAAGCCGTAATAGTTTTACGCTATACATAAAAATTACTGCGGTTTTATTTATCATTAGATTGATAATATAACATTATGTTTTCATTCTCTTTAATACTCTGCCATGAAAGTTACAGCTTATCCCTTAGCCCTGAATCCTATAAGATTTTAATAACGGATTGTTAACACGTTATTAACACATCACTCAAAATGTTTAAGTGCAGTTTTGCTGTTCCTGCCCGATGCACACGGCTGATAGAAATATGCATGAAAATGCATTAAATTACATTTATAGACAAAAAATCCGATTATACATATTGACAAATAACTTTTTATATCGTAGGTTATAATTCATAAAATAAAAACATTAATAAAGTTTTAATATAAAATCAGCCGACGAACTTTGAAAAACATGACATTAAATAGCGCAATGTGGATGTGTATGATTATGATGTTCCCCCAGGGAAGCTGACGTCGGCTGCGTATATATATAAGTATTAAAAACCGGCTTCAGCAATGAAGCCGGTTTTTTTTTGACCTGAACTGATTAACCGGTTATAATTAATAATATATTTGTACAGAGAGAGATAGAAAAACAATTGGAGAAACAAATGGGAAGTAATAACGGATATAAATTCGAAACCCTTCAGCTTCACGCCGGACAGAAAGTAGATCCGGTAACTAAATCACGCGCGGTGCCTATATACCAGACATCAAGCTATGTCTTTGATGACGCCAAGGATGCTGCCGACTTATTCGGCCTCAGCAAATTCGGCAACATTTATAGCAGGATCATGAATCCTACTACTGACGTTTTTGAAAAACGCATTGCGGCTTTGGAAGGCGGCGCTGCTGCTCTTGCCGTCTCTTCCGGCCAGGCTGCTGCAACTATAACTCTTGCAACCATTGCCCAGCAGGGGGATAACATCGTCTCCTCCAGCTTCCTCTATGGCGGAACCTATAACCTCTTTAAGGTTACTTTCCCCAGACTCGGAATAGACGTTAAATTTGTGGAAGGCGATGAAGTGGAAAAATTTGAAAAACTCATAGACGATAAAACAAAAGCCCTCTATATTGAAACTATCGGCAACCCTAAACTGAACATCCCTGATTTTAAGGCTCTGGCTGACCTTGCACATAAAAACGGAATCCCCCTTATTGTAGATAACACTTTCGGCGCCGGCGGCTACCTGGCTAACCCGATTTCATTCGGAGCGGATATATTGGTTGAATCCGCCACAAAATGGATCGGCGGCCATGGCACTTCAATTGGCGGCGTAATAGTGGATTCGGGAAAGTTCGACTGGGCAAGCGGCAAATTCCCGATGTTTACTGAACCAAGCCCGGGCTACCACGGTATCGTCTTTGCAGATCTCTTCGGTACTAAGTCTCCTTTCGGCAATATCGCTTTCATTATAAGGGCAAGGGTCGAAAACCTGCGTGACCTGGGCCCCTGCATCAGTCCGTTTAACTCTTTCCTCCTTCTCCAGGGCCTTGAAACCCTTTCTCTTAGAATGGAAAGACATTCCTATAACGCCCTCGAACTCGCCAAATGGCTCGAAAAAGATGAGAGGGTTGAGTGGGTACTGTATCCCGGACTGGAAAGCCATCCTTCTCATGAAAATGCAAAGAAATACCTGAGAAAGGGACAGGCTGGCTCAATGCTTGCCTTCGGCGTAAAAGGCGGCCTTGAGGCCGGTAAGGCATTCGTTAACAACGTTAAACTGGCAAGCCTCCTGGCTAACGTGGGCGACGCTAAAACCCTGGTTATACACCCTTCGTCTACAACACACCAGCAGCTTTCTGAACAGGAACAGCTCGAGGCCGGTGTAACTGCCGATATGATCAGAGTCTCTGTGGGACTCGAACATATTGATGACATAAAGGAAGATTTTGACCAGGCGCTTAAGGCAGCGGTAAAATAATTAAACTAATAATTCAGAATATGCGAATACTAAACGAAACTGCGGAAACTAATACTCTTACTCCGGTTACAAAATTTGTGGATCTGTACAGCGAGCGGAATCCGCTTATATTTGAAACCGGAGCTGAATTAACTAACGTTAAAGTTGCTTATCAGACCTACGGCCGCCTTAACGCCGATAATGATAACGCAATTTTAATCTGCCATGCCCTTACGGGTAATGCACATGCCGCTGGTAAACTGAGCCATTTAGAAAGCAATCCGGAGAGTGATCCGGATTGCTTAACTAAATACAGCAGCATGAACTTCGGCAAACCGGGCTGGTGGGATAGCCTTATCGGCAGCGGTAAGGCTTTTGACACAGATAAGTATTTCGTCATCTGCTCTAACATTCTCGGCAGCTGCTACGGTACCTCAGGCCCGGTATCCATAAATAAAAATACGGGAAGAAGCTTCAGGTGCGGCTTCCCTAAGGTAACAGTAAGGGATATGGTTAAAGTGCAGCATGAGCTTGTTAAATACCTGGGCATAAATAAACTCGTTACTGTGGCAGGCGGATCCCTTGGCGGCATGCAGGTCCTCGAATGGGCTGTTATGTACCCTGAAATCCTCAATTCCATAATCCCCATTGCAACTACGGCAAGACACAGCGACTGGGCAATAGGACTTAATAATACGGCAAGAAACGCCATTAAGTTCGATCCGGATTGGAATAACGGAAACTACACTGAACAGCCTTATAAAGGCTTTGAACTGGCCCGAATGATAGCCATGATTACCTACCGCAGCTACACATCCTTTAATTCAAGATTCAATAGAGAAAGATTAAATAACGCCTCGGATTATTTTAACGATGAGAACCTTTTCCAGGTCCAGAGCTACCTTAACTATCAGGGAAAGAAACTGGTTGAAAGATTTGACGCCAATACCTATTTGTATCTTTCAGATGCAATGGATCTGCATGACGTCAGCTATAACAGGGGAACTTTGGAAGACGTGCTTGGAAGCATTAAGACTCCTGCACTCTCAATCGGTATAAATACAGACGTGCTCTATCCGGCTGAGGAGCAGAAGGAAATTGCAAAGCTTATTCCAAATGCCAGATATGCCGAGATAGACTCGCCTTACGGGCATGATGCTTTTCTGATTGAATTTGAACAGATGACAAGGATTATTTCAGGATTTCTTAACGGCCTGTCCTCTTAAAAATATTTCGGGGTAAGAAATTGCAGGATTGCAGGTTTATAAAGCACTGGGAATTATACCCAGTGCTTTTGCTAATAGAATAATATTTTACAAAGTCCTTTGGCCTTATATTCTTCTGACTTTATTTTTTATTAGCTAAGCTTCCTCTTATCACACTTCATATTATTCCTTATCCATTATAAGGTCCCTTTCCGTTGCCGGCTTAATATTACGGTTTGTACGGAACATGTTCTTGGGGTCCCACTTTGCCTTCACCTGTGCAAGCCTCGTTAGCGCTTTTCCAAATGCGGCTTCGTTGCGTTCCGGACCTTCATCCTCAGTCATAAAGTTTACGTAGGCGCCGCCTGTGGAGTACTCTTTCATGTCATTCCACGCGTTACGCGCCCAGGCTATGTGCGCGCTGTCTTCTTCTGCCTTTTCCCACGCGGCTGTTATGTTTAGCGCAAACTTGGCGTTGCGGTTGCCAACAGGCGAATGTTCAGTCCTAAGTTTATTCAGTGCGCCTTCTATCTGGAAAAGGACAACGGCTGAATGAGGCGACTTGATCATTTCAGCATTCTTTATGAACTTTTCACAAAGCGATGGCTCAATATCCGCAAGATACTCACTCTTCCAGTAATAACGCCTGCCTTTCGGCTGAGTGGCGTCTAGCATCGACTGCAGTTGTGTATATGGCCTTTTAATCAGTACATCTCCAACAGGGCTGCCGAAAGACTTTATCGGTGCAACGAGCTTTTCTCCATCCTCGGGCTTCCCGCTGTAGCACGCAAGAAGGGCAATAATAAGTTTTCCATGAATTTCTTTCGGGAGCCATGGTGCAGGAGGTGCAGGCCTTATCAGCGCTACAAGCGTGAGTTCAGAAGGACTTGTCTTAATCAGTTCTCTATAGAGGCCCAGTACCCCGGGAGCTTCGCTTACAGGCCAGGCTACAATTCCTCCTATAACCTCAGGTCCCACATTATAGAGCACGTAATCAATGCCCGTCACAATTCCGAAATTTCCTCCTCCTCCGCGCAGACCCCAGAACAGGTCTGGGTTGACTTCATTGCTGGCGCGCACAAGTTTCCCTTCGGCTGTTACTACATCCATTCCAAGGACATTGTCTGCTGTCCAGCCCCACCGCCTCGTAAGATAACCGAAGCCGCCTCCTAGCGTCAGGCCCGCAATGCCCGTTTGCGAAACAAATCCCAGGACTGCAGCAAGGCCGTGCAGCTGGGTTTCCCGGTCCACGTCACCCAACTGGCAGCCCGCCTGCGCGTGCGCAACCTTTTTCTGCTCATCTACCCATACCCCGCGCATGAGCGACATGTCCAGCATAAGTCCTCCTTCTGCTGAGGCCAGCCCTGCAATATTGTGCCCTCCGCCTCTTATACAGAGGAGAATGTTGTTATCCCGCGAAAACTCTACAGATGCAATTACATCCTGGGTTCCAATGCAGCGCACAATGAGCCCGGGCTTTCTATCTATCATACCGTTCCAGAGGCTGCGGCAATCCTCGTAGCCTGAATCCCCGGGCGTGAGTATGGGCCCCCGGATGCGCATCTTAAAATTGTCCAGCTTATCCTGCGGCAGGTCTATCAGGCTGCCGTCCAATGTATTGAATTTCATAGCACATTTTCCTTCCTTCATTTTACTGTCTTAAAATATGAACTGATTATTTTATCCCGGCGTTTAAAGAAGATCTTTTTAAGTAACATTTATTTTTTTAAGTATCAGTGCCAATTTTCCTGCACACCAAAATCCGGCCTCTGCTTTCAAATGCTCCATACATAGTCGGTTTTACCGCGTCTTCTTTTACTGTCACAGGTAAATTAAGAGTAGAAAAATATTGCATGGAAACGTTTCTTGTCTTAATTTTTCACAAACCGTAAAATTATATACTGTAAGTATTTAACAGGGAGCAATATGAACCGGACAAAGCTGCTTATTTT
This sequence comes from Ignavibacteria bacterium, assembly GCA_025612375.1. Lineage (NCBI taxonomy): Bacteria > Pseudomonadati > Ignavibacteriota > Ignavibacteria > Ignavibacteria bacterium. Next base: position 40,152 of record JAAXKN010000003.1, on the reverse strand, counting down.
ATCTGTTTTGTTCCTGCCCTGGGCTTCAGGACTTCTGAATGCACAGACAGAAAAACTTCAAATTTCAAATCCGGGTTTTGAACAAAAGTCCCCGGATAATAAGCCCGCAGACTGGCAGACGGATTCCAGGGGTGAAGCACAGATTCTTCTGGACTCAAAGACTGCGCACGAAGGAACTTCAAGCCTTCTTGTAAGTAACAGGGATTTCAGCCGCACTTCGGTCACCTCCGGCGTCGTTAAGCTCAAAATCGGGAGCCTCTACCGCCTGAGCGCCTGGGTTAAAACTGAAAACGCTTATACTAATCCTTCTGACCAGTACCCGACTCCTGTTGCTGCCTGCATCTCAATGATGTCATTCCCTTTTACAAACCATTCGCCGGCGCTCGGAAGTACGTCGGAATGGCAGAGGATTGAAACCATTTTTATTGCAACAACAAAAGAAGACAGAATTTCCCTGAACCTGGGCTACAACGGCGGAGCCAAAGGCAATGCCTGGTTCGATGACGTGCGCCTTGAAGAGGTAAACGATATTTCACAGTACATCCCTATGGAAACTGTCAGGTGGTACGGAAAATCTTTCCGCTTCGAGGATAAAGGATGGATTTTCCTACATATTGAAGGGGAGCCGTACCAGAGAGGCTGCCAGTACGGATACCTTGCTGCCGATGAAATTAGGGAGTTTATTAGTAAACTTGCCATAAAGAAAAATACGGCAAACCCGCAGCAGGGATGGAACGACATCCGCTTTTCAGCCGATGCAATAATGCTGAGACGCTACGAAGAGGAATACCTGACGGAAATGAAGGGTATTGCAGATGGAGCCAATAAGGCCGGCATAAACCTCTTCGGCAAAAACCTCGACCTTATAGATATCGTTGCCCTTAACTCTTCTATAGACCTCGACTATGCGGCCGATGCACTTCATAATACGTCAAACCCTCTTACAGGAAAAAGCTTCCTTGCAGCTGAAGACGAGCTTTCTCTCCAGGATAAACTCCATAAGTGCTCTGGCTTCCTGGCTACAAAGTCTGCAACAAAAGATAGCAGGATTGTCTTCGGACAGCTCTTTATGTGGAACGGATATACAGGACCGCACTGGAATTTTATTGTTGACGTTAAGCCTTCAAAGGGTAACCGCCTGGTTTATGAGACCTACCCCGGCGGAATTCACTCCGGAGCCGATTTCTATATCAATGAATCGGGCATAATGATTGGCGAAACTACAGTAGGCCAGACACCGTATAATCCCGACGGCATACCGCAGTCTAACCGCATCCGCAAGGCCGCCCAGTACGCTAAGAGTATTGATGACGTAGTCAATATTATGGCTGAAAAAAATAACGGTCTTTATACAAACGACTGGCTTATTGCCGACACCAAAACCGATGAAATTGCAATCCTGATACTGGGAACAAATAAATATAAAGTATGGCGCAGCTCTAAAAACGATTTCTACAACGGGCAGAAGGACTGGTACTGGAGCGATAACAATAATAAGTCACTCGAGGTCAGAAAAGAATATATTGTAAACGACGACAACTCACCCTACGACCTGGCATTCAGACCCGTTAACCGCGACCTTGCTTTTACAAAGTTCTACGAGGAAAATTACGGGAAAATTGACCCCTCTAAAGCATTTAACCTCTGGAACTCTTCTCCTATTAACCGTCCCCACGCGTGCGACGGCAAGGTTACAACTTCTGAAATGGCAGAGCATATGATGTTCTTTGCCAACTACGGAAAAGTTACACTCCGTGAAATGTTTATAAATGAAAACGGACGCGTGCCCGACCTGCCGGGCGCAATACCTCATTTGTCGCTCGGATATTCTGTAATTAATCCCGTCCTCTTTACTGAAAAACTCAAGGAAATGCACGAAAAAGAACAGAAGTCTCTAAAAGCAGATGAACTTACTCCTGTGCTTGACGAGGTAAAAGAAGCCTTCTCGTTCGATAAAGCTTCTTTGTGGCACAATACGGTCTATCCTTCATCAGATAAGGTGAACTGGTTCATAAGCGGCACGGCTGCATACTGGAATATGCTGAACTCAATGCCTTCAGGCTCCCTTAAAGCATCATCCTACATAAAAGATGAGCTCGCTGAACTTAATTCGAGGCTCCTTTATACAATGCAGCACGAAGGGACTGTTGCACCCGACGAGGCTAAAACAGTCTATAACGAATACAAGCAGTACCAGATCCCGAGGATACGCGGCACATACCTTCTGCACCAGCTCAGAATGCTCCTGGGAAATGATACGTTCTCAAAGGTCATGACGAAATTCCATGATACTTTTAAGGAAAAAGAAATTACTTCTAAGGATTTCCTGAATAATCTTGAAAAAGTAAGCGGAAAGAATCTGGACGCTTTTGTAAGCCAGTGGACCTCAAGAGGTGACCTGCCTCAGATTAAAGTTTCTGCCTCCTCAGCTTCCGAAGGTAATGGATGGAACGTGACTCTGAACGTTAACCAGGAAGGGAAGCCATACCATTTCTTATCAACAGTCATGATTGAAACTGCTAAAGAACAGGTTTGGAAGAAAGTTGAAGTCACAGATCAGAATGGTACATTCTCCTTCAGGCTTAAGGATAAGCCGGAAAAGCTGACATTTAATGCCGGTAACGACATCCCTGTAGAAAGAGAATGCGTTTATACTTTTAGCAACTTTTCGGACGATTTTTCAAAGACTCTAATTGTCTATGGAACCTCAGGTGAAGATGAAGCTAATCATACACTGGCACAGAGATTCCAGAAAATGGCGGCCGACAAGTTTACTGAAATCCTCCTTCCGATTAAGAAGGATAATGAAGTTGATTTATCTGACCTTTCAGAGAGTGACCTTGTGATTTTAGGCAGCGCTTCTGAAAACAGCCTGATGAAAAAAGTAACTGAAAAGCTGGAAGTTAAAGCAGGGAAGAATCTTTTCAAGTGGAACGGGAAAAACTACGGCAGCTCCGACGACGGGCTCTTCCTGGCTTACCCCAATCCTTATAACCCAAAGAAGACAGTTTACCTCTTCATTGCTAACAGCGCTCTTGAACTCTACCACATGACAAAGAACCTTTACCGCATGCCGCAGTGGGCAATTTTCAAAAAGGATCAGATAGTTGAAAAAGGCTACCATGCTCCCTCGGCAATGCAGGTAACTTTAACCGGCAGCGCTGCACAATAAAATATAATTATAGTATATTCAGGGACAGACTCATATCAGCCTGTCCTTTTTTATTAATCAAAACAGGGAAGTATGACGCTAATCGGAGTTATATCGGATACACACGGGCTTCTTCGCGAAGAGGTAAAAGAGTTATTTAATGGCTGCGCGCTGATACTCCACGCGGGGGATGTGGGGCGTGAATCCGTGCTTGAAGAATTAAGAAAGATAAAGGATACCGTTGCCGTAAGGGGAAATGTCGACTACTGGGCCGACAGTCTGAAAGAAAGAGAATATGTAACTGTTGAGAATAAAAGGATTTTAGTGCTGCATAATATTGCAGACCTTAAGACAGATCCCGCTGAAAACGATATTGACGTAGTGATATACGGGCATTCCCACAAAGCCATGATAAAAAATGAAAAGGGAGTTTTATACTTTAATCCCGGCAGCGCAGGCCCCCAGCGCTTCCGCCTCCCGATAACAGCCGGCCTTCTTAGAATTGAAAACGGGAACATGGAAGCAGAAATAATACAATTAAAATAAAATGCCTTACCATGCCGTCAGGGACCATTTTCCTGACGGCATGACTTTCGTATATTATTTTTTCATGTATCCCACGGTCTGCGAAAGAATGATCTTCTGCTCCGGCTTTAAGTTAAGCTTCTTTGAAAGAGCCTCCCTGTCCACCATCCCGCGCACTACAACGGCCAGCCCCTCTGAGGCGCAGTATAAGTACACATTCTGTGCAATAAAGCCGCAGTCGGCGCCGGTGTAGAGCATATTGTCGCCGCTGGAGGAATTTCCGGTCTTTGACATGTCTGCTACAAAAACCAGGTCAAGCGGGGCATCCTTTACAAAATCCTGCTTCCCCGTAAGCGGCCTCAGATCCTCGTCTGAGACTTTTATGAGCGAGTGATCCTTTGCGTCATAGAGAAACATACCGTCTTTTGTTGCCGCATAAACGTCTATTTCCTGCCAGTTCATGGCCGAGGGAGCTGTCCTTTTTCCCGTTTCGCTTCTGTTGATGCCGAATGCGGCCCAAAGGAGGTTCGACAGATCCTGCATTGAAAGAGCCTCAGGACTGAAGGTGCGTGTGGATTGCCTTAAGCTTAAAGCCTGCATAAGTGGCTTTCCTGCCTCTTTCTGCGGCGGCGGGAGCTTTAATGCCTTGTCCTGTGCGCATGCTGAGACTGTAAGAATAAATAATACCACTGGAAGAAGAACCTTAATCTGAAACATTTCAACTCCGGATTTATTAAACAAGATAGTTTTATACAGAATTATGGGAATTGCTGCAGGACACTTGAAAACATATGACAATAAAGATTCAGAGTCAATATTTACTCTTCTACGGCTACTGTTTTAATGCCTTGTAAGAAAAACAGGGTCTTGGTAAGTTGTTTTGGGCACGAGTGAGGGGATACTGCTGTCAATATATTACTGATTAACGTGGATTAAATAACACCATAATTAAAATAATAATATTATGGAGGCCTTATGAATGCGTATCAGAAAGAAAGCATTAGAGTGCTGCTGCAGAATGTGGACGACTTGCAAAGCGCCATCAGCCCTATGTCTTTTGTCCCTAATTCCTATAAAGATGAGGAAAGAGAGTTCCTTCTTAATTCTGTAAGAGCCCACAAAACCTTTGAAAATCCAGAAGATTCCGCTATGGTTCCTCCGAACCAGGATGTTTTTATAAGGGAATCGTTATCCAGAACTATTAGGGAATTTAACGATTTTATTGCCAAAGAGATCCTGCCCAGAAAAAGGATGGCGCAGATTGAATATATGAGGAACCATTTAGAGGAAATTTCAAAGCGTCCCGTTGTGGATATAATTAAAAACCAGCTTGAGGTGGCACAGGATCTTGAAAACCACGTCTACGGCGAACTTCTGGCAATCCTGGATGAAAAGGAAAAATAATACTTTAAGTCTGCGTCTGCATCTCTGAAAAATTTTCAAGCGGCTTTATTCCCATTGAACAATCCAATTGCGGAATAAGGCCGTAGGGTTAATTTTGCCCTCACTTTTCTCCTTTCCCCTTCTTCACTTTCTCTTGAAAGGGGAAAGGAGCCCAAAGATGTTTCACCTTACAATTGATGAACTAAGCCGCCTGCTGCCGAAAAGTGAACTTACTGCGGTTTCCGCTTCTTCGCATTCCATGCAGGTAGCTAACCCGCAGTTTTATAACAGCAGGGTGCTGGAATTTCTTCGGAAAAGCTGATTGACTCGGAGTAAATTAGTAATTAATTTTGTTCTGTGTTTACTTCAAATTCATGCGTCCTCATAATCCGCTCAATAAAAAAAGGAGTTTTACTATGGCCCCGCAGGGTGAATGTCCTGAAGAAGTTATTATCAATATTGAAAAAGGAGCGCTCGACCGCTGGAAGACCGGCGACACATTTGGGTTTGTTGATATTGCCGCCGATGATATTACTTACTTCGATCCTTTTGTCGAATCGCGTGTAACGGGCTTAAAAGATTTCCGCGATTTCTATGCATCTTTCAGGTATACTTTCAGTTTTCCCCGCTATGAACTGGTAAATCCCCATGTCCAGCTCTATAACGATACAGCAATACTTACATTTAACTTCATCGGCTATTTTGAAAACGGGCAGGAGAACAAGTGGAATACAACTGAGGTCTACCATCTCGTTAACGGCCAATGGAAGCTGGCGCATTCAAACTGGTCGCATACAAAGCCATGAACATTTAACCGTACCATACTCCTGAATTTATGGGGGAAATGAATATTATTGACTTATTGGAAGCTTAAGACTATTATATTCTAACACATTAATGATGAGCTATTCAGTCAGAAATAAAGTTAGGAGTGATGACTTATGGCAGGAGTAATGGCATCTGAGTATCTGAAAGAGCTGGAAATGGAAACGGCTTCCACGCGCAAATGTCTCGAGAGGATTCCAATGGAACTTTCGGCCTGGAAGCCTCACAATAAATCTATGACACTGGGAGACCTGGCAACGCTGGTTGCGGAAATTCCCAGATGGTTAACTCATATTATAAAAGTTGCGGAAATTGATTTTGCCACTTTTGAGCACTACCAGCCCCGTACTACTACTGAACTGGTGAAATTCTTTGATGAAAATATGCTGGGAGCCAAAAACGCTTTGCAAAATGCTTCCGATGAAGGGCTTTTAGAAACATTCTCCCTGAAAAGCAACGGGCTGCTCCTTTTCAGCTCGTCAAAAAAAGAATCCGTGGTGCAGACAATAAACCATCTTGTTCATCACCGCGGGCAGCTGACGGTTTATATGAGGCTTAACGATATACTAGTCCCTTCCATTTACGGCCCGTCGGCAGATGAAAAAGGTTTTTAGTGTAAAAGGATTTTAGTATAAAAAGGATCTTAGAACAGATTACTGTCCTATGAATTTATTGCTGATCCTGAAAGCCCGAAGGCGGTATTTCTGCCTTTGGGCTTTTATATTGCTCTTATATTCATGCCGGCAGAGTGAAATGAAAGCTGGATCCTTTCCCGGGCTCAGATTCCACCCAGATTCTGCCGCCATGGCGTTCGACTATTTTCTTGCATAGGGCCAGGCCGATGCCTGTACCTGAATACTTTTCTCTTTCATGCAGACGCTGGAATATTACAAAAATCCTCTCGTAGTACTGTGGATCTATGCCGATGCCGTTATCGCGCACCGTAATGAGCCATTCGGAGCCCGTTCTTTCTGAACTTATATCCACTTTAATGCCCTCACTGTTCCTGAACTTCAGTGCGTTCTGAATCAGGTTCTGGAAAAGCTGCTTCATCTGTAAATCGTCTGCCTTTACAGTTGGAAGATCTTTATAGGTTATTACTGCTTTACTTTCATTTATAAGTACCTCCAGATCCCCTAAGACATCTTCCACCACCCCTTTTAAATTAACAGAAGTGAACTCTCTTGCTTTTGATGACACCCTTGAATACAACAGTAGATCATTTATCAGCGTACTCATTCTTAGCGCCCCGTCAACTGCATAACTTATAAAGTCGTCTGCATTTTCATCCAGCTTGCCCTTGTAGTTTTTTGAAAGCAGCTGCAGATAACTTGAAATCATCCTGAGCGGCTCCTTCATATCGTGGCTGGCTACATAGGCAAACTGTTCAAGCTCATTGTTTGACCTTTCAAGCTCTTTTAAAACCTCATGGAGCCTTTCTGCTGCTTTTTTCTGTTCATGAATGTCTGTTGAAGTTCCGAACCATTTTATGATATTTCCCTTGTTGTCCCTTAAAGGAACGGCACGCGTTAAAAACCAGCGGTAGTGCCCGTCGTGCTTTCTGAATAGAACTGTGTCTTCATATATTTTCCCGGTCCGGAGGGATTCTTCCCATTTCTCTTCTGTTCGGGCAAGATCATCCGGGTGCAGCATTTTAAGCCATCCCCAGCCTTCCAGCTCCTCTGCGTTCATCCCCGAGTAATCCAGCCCCCACTGGTTTGCGTAATCAAGATCACCTGTTCTCTCAGCCGTCCATACAATCAGCGGCATGGTTTCAGCAATTGTCCGGAATTTCTCTTCACTTACCCTTAAGTCCTCTTCAGCTTTCTTTAATTCTGTTATATCCTGGATTACATTAATTGCTCCTGTTATTCTCCCTGCGTCATCCTTAAGCGGCATTGCTGAATTTATAATGGTTTTAGGATTTCCCCCAAAGCATACTATATTTACAAGCTCATTTGTAACTGTTTCACCTTTTTCAATTGCCCTTGCTGATGCCCATTCATGCGGCCCTATGGGCTCCCCGGAGTCGGGCCAAAACCCCTTGTAATCTGCAAAACTTTCTATGCCCACACGCCTCTCACCCCCCCAGATATCTTTCGCCTTCGGATTCGATCTTGTAATCTCACCCTTTTCATTTAAGAAAAGTATGCCCACAGGAAGCAGCTCGAGCACCTGCTTAAGAAAGGCTTCGCTGGCCTTAACCGTCTCTTCCTCAAGTTTTCTTTTGGTTATGTCTTCCACAACGCCTACAAAGAAGTCCCTGTTTGTAGACGCCTCGTGCATAAGCGTGCACGTAAATATTGTCCATGCTATTGAGGCGTCACGGCGTATATATCTTTTCTCTATTTTGAAATCCGATATTTCTCCCGAGATAAGCCTTAACCTGCAGTTAAGATCCTTCTCAAGGTCGTTGGGATGAATTATATCCGAAGGACTCATGTGCTGGAGTTCTTCACGTGTGTGACCCACAATCTCGCAGTACTTGTCATTAAGCCTGATCCAGCGGCCTGCCATATCAAAATGAACTATTCCTGTCCCTGCCTGCTCAAAAGTCCGCCTGAAGAGGGTTTCACTTTCAATAAGTTTGCCTTCAAGAGACTTTTTGTAGTTCAGTATATACGTAACGAACATGAAAGCTGCTATCCCTAATACCGCATTGAAAAGTGCTATTCTTAAATTCCCCTCAGAACGGCTTAAGAAAAACTCTGCTATTATCAGCAGTACACAGAGCACCAGTATAAGATTTGTAAAAAGAGGGTTTTGCAGCTTTATGGATACATAAATGAGCGGAATAAGGTACAGTATCCATACGGCATATCCTAGCGGAAGATATAAATCTATAACAAAGATTATAACTACAAGAATTTTTGCAATCGCCAGAACAGCTATTACGCTGCTTCCCTTATTATAACCAGTTGGGGGCTGAAGGTTAAGTTCCATTCAATGCCACAACTCCTTTCAAACTCAATCGGCTTTTCTTCAAAAAAATTGTTCCAAGCAAAATCAGGCTATTAACTATATAAATTAACTTAATCCCCATAGGCCGGAATTCAAATACCATAATTTGTCTAAATTATACCCCGAAGTATTATATATCCTGAATTACTACAGTCTTTGATGTGTGAGAAAAGTGATCGATGGCATCTTTTTTTGAAAATGGGGCACTTTGTGCTCTTGTTCTGCATGGCGGAATTTTTATATTATAAAAATTGATGTCCCGCTGGCTCCTGTACAGTCTTTTACAAAACATCTTTTTGCGGATTAATGGCCGGCCAGGAACTTTCAAATGAACCGGATGTATTAATAGATGTAAACCCATGCAGAAGAAATTAAAGTTATGAATGGAAGAATGGATAAAAAGAGGAGGATATTTGCTTCGATATTTCTATTGGGGTATTTGTCTTTTATTGTAGTTAGTATTACTCACTTCCATCACTTTGATTCCCTGAACCCGGATAAAACAGTCCTGTCTTCTGAAACCTCTGTTTCAAAAACTCTCACTAATTCAGAGGATAACTGCCCGGTATGCCATTTGTATTCCTCTGTAATTATCTGCTCCCTCAGGCAAACCGTTTCAAATCTGCAAACGGTTGAAAGCCCTGTAGCCACAGTAAATGAAGCCGGTTACCAGACTGAATTCTTCTCCTCACTTTCCCTGCGTGCACCTCCGTCTTTAGTTTAATTTTTTATTTAAGCCTTAGCTTCGCCTGATTAAAAACAGGCTTTTCTTTCTGAGCGCATACTTATGATGTGCCTGGCTGCTGCTTTTTAAACTATAAAAGGAAAATAAAGATGGATGTACCACAAGTTTATAACCGGCGGGAAGAGGCCCTTAAAAGGTTGTCTCCCGTTCATATGATAAAGAATGCTCTTACAATTGCTTTTATTATGGCCGTTTTACTCCGGACTAACCTGCCGGCAGAAAATGAAAAGAATAACAATGCTCCTTCAAAAAATGAAACAATAAATTTTACAGTAACTGTTCTGGACAAGAATACACAGGCTCCCCTGCAGTACGTGGTTATTGTCCTCAGGGAGGGAGGCTCCATTGTTGCTTCTGCCTCAACGAACCCTTTTGGAAAAGTGGTCTTTAATGACCTTGGAAGCGGCAGCTATCTTCTCTCAACGCATTATGTCGGCTATAACGACTTTAACGACACTGTACTTGTTGACCCCGGGCATAAGGGCTATGGCGTTTTCCTTTCAGAAAGCACAGTGCAGCTGAACGAAATTGTAGTTCAGGGAAGTAAAATCCAGAACTCTGCTTCCTCAATTGACATAATCAGCGGACGCCAGGTTTTTGAAGGAGAGACATACCACGCATCCCCCGCGGGAACAATGACGCAGCTTATTCAGCAGAACCTCTCGGGTGCGGTAAGGGCCCCGAAAGGGGAGGTCCATATCAGGGGTTCGCACGGTGAGTTTTCTTACCTGGTTGACGGAATACCCATCCCGCTTGGAGTATTCGGGGGGCTAAATGAAATTGTTGACCCTAAGGTTATATCAAAAATTACTTTCTATACAGGGGGATTTCCGGCAGAATTCGGCGGGCAGCTTGCAGGGCTGATGGATATTCAGAATAAAGTCCCTACAGGCAGGTTCCACCTCGATTTGTCCAGCTTTGCGGGCAGCTATCTGACTTCAAACAGCGCACTCTCAGGAGGTCGCATAGGCGCCTTTAAGGCATTAAACTCAAACGGGCAAAGCATCTCGCTTAGTGACCATCCGGGAAATCTTGGCTATTTTATTGGGGCTTCGCGCCAGGAAACCGACAGGAGAATTGACCAGCCCGCAGAAGAGCTCTTCCATGACCATGGATCGGATTATTTTGCTTATGGAAAATTTGACTACCTGATTAACGGCCGCGATTATGTTACTATGAACCTTAACTATAGCAAAACACAAACCCAGGTGCCGTATGACCCCGCGGAAGGGATCAGGCTGGATAACCAGGACTCTTATAACTCATTCCAGACCTTGTCCTATTTCCATACGATTTCAACCGAGCCTGAAAATGAAACAAACCTCTTCATCGGGGGTTTTGCACGTGAAGGAGGACTTAATTTTATTCCGGATCTGAATGACGGGAACAAAACTTACCTGAACGGCGATTCTTCCACCGGTTATGTCGTAGGGCAGAACAGGAAATTTACAACCCTTGGCATCAGGGCAAAATACGATGAAAGACTCTCGCACCATTTCAAATATGCCGCGGGTTTTAACTACGGGGATACTTTCGGCAGGGAAGATTTCAGTTTTTTTAATGTCTCGTCTCAAAGCCTTGGCAGCAATACCCGCTACCATGGCTACGACGCTGGCATATTTGCTGAAACAGAATGGCATCCGTTTGAATGGATAAGGCTTGATCTGGGATTAAGATACGACGTGCATAATGCTCCCTCAGCTGCAAATGAGTATGAGCTGTCGCCCAGAATAAAGTGGAACGTGTTTATTAACGAGTTTAACAGCTTAACCCTCAGCTACGACAGGCTTTTTATGCCCTCAAACATAGAAAACCTGGGATCTGTGGCATCCCTCCTCGGCAATAATGCACCCCCGGCTGTTCCTGAAAAGGATAATTTGTATGAACTGACATTTCTCAGGAACTGGCAGAATGGCTTTAGTTCTAAGTTGTCCGGGTTCTATAAAGAGGCTGCCCCGGGACTTGATGACGAGACGCTTGGATCGAGCACAATCAGGGTAAACGTTAATATCGCCCGCGTAAAAGTCAGCGGCTTCGACATGTCCCTTACATACAACCATCCTGAAGTTCCCCTCTCGGGATCCATTAACGGCTCTCTTATTCATGCCTACGGGCGCGGACCGGTTACAGGCGGGTTTCTGCCTGCAGATCCCTCAACGGATGTATTCGACCTGGACCATGACGAGCGCCTCTCGGGATCAATAGTGCTTAATTACCAGCCTGAGAACTGGTTCGTTAATCTCAGCGCAAATTATGCCTCGGGACTTACAAACGGTAATGAGAATTACGCTTTCAGAACCGGGCTTTTCAGTTTTAACCAGGGGGCACATACAACCCCGGCATGGATTTTTAATCTCTCGGGAGGCTTTACAATTAAATTCTCAAGAGGACAGACAATTGAGCCCTCGGTATATGTAACAAATCTTTTGGATCATAAACATCTGATCAAGGGCGCATTTTTCTCAGGCGCAAGTTTTGAGGAAAGGAGAAACGTGGTGTTCAAATTAACTTATCATTTATAAATCTATTCAGCCGCCGGAAATTTTTGAAACATAAATAAAAGCAGAAAAAAGACTCCATTTATGATTGTACTTAGAATTTTATTATCTGTATATTATATCAGCTTAAAACTTTTGTATTCAGGTCAAGCCTTATGCTGATCATCATAAAAACATTCATAGCAAATAGGAAAGATTGCTCATAAATCAACCTGGAGCCCGTAATGAGGAGCCTTTTAACTGCCATTATCGCAATCATTTTTTTACAGACATACGTCTGCCCGCAGGATGTCAAATCCGAAGCAAAGCTTCATAGAATAGAGCCTTTCTCCCTGGTACAGGAAGAACAACTTTTATTGCGCACCAAAAGCGCTGATAAAAGCGAGCTCTATAAAGGTCTGAATAACTTCATAATAAAGAAGTTGGGGAAAAATAAAACTGGTACTGAATCCGATGGCAATATTTATGTGCCTAAACTGATTATATTTGATTCAACCCAAACATCCACTTTTACCTGGAATGAGGACCGCAGCAAAAAGTCTGAAGTTTCCCAGGTGTTGACTGACGGTCAGTGGAGTAACGTTGATAGGAGAACTTATTTCTATGACAACGGCAGACCGGCAGGCTTCCTTTATGAACAATGGCAAAACGGCGCCTGGGTAAACGTTGAGAGAATGACTGAAACTTATCAGGATAATTACACAAAGTATGTGTCAGTTTCAGAGAAATGGGTGTCTGGTGCCTGGGTTCCGTATTCCAGAAATACTTTTATTTACGATGCCAATGGTAACTTCTTAAGCTATACCTGGGAACAAATGGCAAATGGCATCTGGACAAACGTCTTAAAATCCGACTGCACTTATGACGGCAGAGGAAATCTGCTTACCTATACAAATCAGGAATGGGCTAACGGAGCATGGGAAAACAGGGAAAAGTACACTCATTCCTACAACGACCAGGGCAAAGAGCTTACTTACCTTTTTCAGTATTGGCAAAACGGCCTGTGGACAAATCTTATGAGAACAACGAGCACCTATGACTCTAACGGCAATGAGCTTTCTTTTCTCCAGGAGGAATGGAGAAACGGCGACCTGGTAAAAGAGTACAGGATTACCAGGGCATTTGACAATAAAAACAGGCAGCTTACTGAACTTTATGAAGACTGGAATAACGGAGCCTGGGTTAACAATTCAAGATCAAATAACACATACTCCATTAACTCGGATAAGGTTACAAGTCTCCTGCAGGTCTGGAGGCAGGACGCCTGGATTGACTCCTCCAGGATTACCAGAACCTTTAACCCCAATGGTCATCTTTTAACATTTCTTTCCGAAAACTTTGTCGGCAGCATCTGGGTAAATAATAAAATGCAGAGATTGCATTATGATTATTTCGGAAACGCCGATAAAGGCGAATCATTTGTATGGAAAGACGGGGCCTGGACACCTTTTTCTTCAATCTTAGAATTCAACTATAATAACGGCAAGGATTATAGTGAATACTACGGGGCATCTGTACAGATTGCTTATGGTTTGTTTTTGGATGAAGGACCCTCAGTAGCCCAGGAATTTAATGTTTTGCAGAATTATCCAAACCCTTTCAACTCCTCTACATCAATAGCCTTCACCATAAGGAAAACTGCACCCGTCAGGATCTCGGTCTATGATATACTTGGAAACAGGGTCGCTGTAGTAATGGATGAAATCAAGAATCCGGGCTTCTTCCGGGTTGAATTTAACGGCAGCAGACTGCCAAGCGGGGTATACATCTACAGGCTTGAATCCGGCGGATTTAACATTGCTAAAAAGTTCATCTTGTTGAAATAAGGAAGCCCCGGCTCTATAGAGAATCCGGCCCGGTTTTCTTATACTTACTTTATGGTTTTAAGTAATGTTTTTTTATCTTTGAAAACATGTTTATTTGTAATTACAAAAGCAGAGGATTGGGAATAAGTAACTATGTCTGAGGAAATAAAGATCGAGCCGGTAGCATACCTGCTTAAAAATAAAATACAGAACTATGAATGGGGCGCAAGGGGAAATGAGGCCGTAATTCCAAAGCTCCTCGGCATCAAGCCCGAAGAGGGTAAGCCGTATGCTGAACTCTGGATCGGAGCCCATCCTAAGGCACCTTCTTCTGCCGTTCTTTCCGGTGGAAAGGAAATCAGCCTTAACGAACTGATAGATGAATTTCCGGAAGAGGTTCTGGGCAAAGATGTTGCAGAGAAGTTTGACGGAAAACTCCCGTTTCTTCTTAAAGTACTTTCTGCTTCTGAAGCCTTATCCATACAGGCCCACCCGGATAAAGCTAAAGCCGGAATTCTTCACCAGAAGGACCCTAAGAATTACCCCGACGATAACCATAAACCCGAAATTGCAATTGCCCTCGACAGCCTTAAGGCACTGGTCGGTTTTAAGCCGCTTGATAAATTCTTGAAAGCCGTTGAAAGCTATGGCGGACTAAAGGAGTTTACCGGCGGTAAAATAACGGATGAAATTCAAAGCTCATGGCTTTCCGATGAAAACAAGGTTAAATCCCTGTATGAAGAAATTGTAAAGAAATCAGTCTCACATCCTGATGAGTTAAAAACTGCAGTTGAAAAAATAAAAACGGAAATCCTTAGCAGGGAACCAGCGCTAAGGACTGAAGAAGAGCACCTTTTCCTGGAGCTTGAGAAGCAGTATGGAACTGACGTAGGGCTCTTCCCCGTATTTCTTTTTAACCTTGTTGAACTTAAAGAAGGCGAGGGAATCTTTCTAGATGCGGGCATTCCTCACGCTTACCTGAAGGGGAACATAATTGAATGCATGGCAAATTCCGATAATGTTGTCCGCGCAGGGCTTACGCCAAAGTTTAAGGATATCGACTCGCTTCTTGAAATACTATCCTACAACCTTCATCCGGTTGAAATTATAAACAGCAATTCCCAGGAAAATGAAGAAAATGTATACCGCGTTCCGGCTAGGGAATTTGAAATTACCAGGTGGAAGTTCAAAGAAGATTCCTCCAGAGTTATGGATAACAGCAGCGTGAGCATTCTTCTGATTCTGGAAGGAAATATTTCTGTTGAATTAAATGGGAAAAAAGTGTCATATAGAAAAGGTGACTCACTTCTGATACCTGCAATGGTAAAAGAGCTGAAAATATATTTCAGCAAGGGCTCCCTGGTCTTCAGAGCTTCCATTCCAAAGTCCAGATAATTGGGGATAAAGAATCCTGAAAATTTCCCGTTCTAACTTTTTATTGGGGAATTACGGACAGTGGACCAAATGGTACACAGGTGACCAAATGGTACTCAGAAATGGTGACCAAATGGTACCCGGAACTGGTGACCAAATGGTACACTGTCTGGTGACCAAATGGTACACAGCACCACCACTTAAGTCATTATAAAACAAAGGCTTACAGATACCTAAAGAAATATTTAAAGAAAATTAAAGAAAATAAATAGTCCGGACTCCTGAGTAGTCCGGACTTTCTTTCCTTTTTTTTGTCATCACAAAAAGGTCGAAAATTGGAAGTTTCATATTTCAATTTTTTAATGTATTTATAGTTATAACCTCCTTAAATTACAGGAGGGAAATTTACCCGCTTTTCAGAACGCTGATGATAAGTTGTTTTGGTCTTACTCAATAGAACAAACCGGAGCCCGGAGTGAAAAGCCTTTTCTGCTTATATATTTTAATGGCACTTCTGCAGGCAGGTGCCTACCCGCAAAAAATTGAACAGGATATGGGACTTCCTGATGCCGCGCCATGCTTCTTAAGGCATGAGAACCACCTTTCGCCCTTTACCGGGCAGAAACTCTCAAGCAAAAATCTCCGCAAAGCCCGGACGGATAATGAATCGGGTGACCTGGTCTACCGCCCCTCAGAAATTTTAATTGACTCAAGTAAAAGATATACCCGGACCTATGACAATAAGGGCAATCTGTTAACCGAAACTGAAGAGAATAACCAGGATGGCTCATTGGTAAGGTATTTCAGAAGAACATTCAAGTACGACTCTAAAGGCAATCTGCTAATGGAAACCAGGTTTATCTGGTCAAATAGCTGCTGGAATTATCATAGCAGGGTCATTTATACCTACGACATTAATGATAATCTGCGCTATGAAAATACGGAATACTTTACCGATACCGCATGGGTAAACAATTTTAGAAATATTTATGACTACGATAGCAATGGCAGACGGCTTAGCTCACTATATCAGAGGCTTGAAGACGGCCGCTGGACTGATTTTACCAGGATAAGCAGCACTTATAGCAATAATGGCAGTACAATTATGCAGGAAAATTTTGTGGATGGGGCATGGGTTAGAATTGGAAGGGTCACTTACAGTTTTGACAATGCGGGCAATGAACTTTCATATTTGTATGAAAGGTGGGGGCGTGAGGCCTGGGTTAAAACCAACAGTTCTGCTTATACGTATGACAGCCGGGGAAACAGGATTTCTGAAATTTATGAGGACTGGCAGGATGGAATCCTCAGCCGCCGTGACAGAATTACAAATACTTATGATATTAAAGGCAGCTGCACTTCCACACTTAATGAAGCATGGCAGGACAGTACGTTTGTAAAACGATGGCTGACAACAAGAGCATATGATGAAGCCGGCAGCCTCATTTCAGTTATTTCCCAGTTCCCGTCCGGTAATAGTTGGGAGAATGCATTCAGAATTACTTATACATACGACGGTAACGGGAATGCAGTTAAGGGAGAATCTTTCAGCTGGGATGAAGGTGAGTGGGAATATTCAGCAACTCCTTTTAGTGATTATAACTTCCGTTATAACTGGGGGAAAGATCAGTTGGATCAGTTGCCGGTCTCAGGTGCAGTTGTAAAGATTAGATATGATCTGCTGCCGGAGGAAGATCCTTATGCTATCCGGGACTTTACACTTTCTCAGAATTACCCAAATCCGTTTAATCCGTCTACGGCAATAAATTATTTCATAAAAAGCGATGGCAGGGTAAGATTGATAGTTTATGATGCACTGGGAAAGGTGGTCACTTCAGTTGTAGATGAATACCAGACTGCAGGCAGCTACTCTGTAAGGTTTGACGGCAGCCGCCTTCCAAGTGGAGTATACATTTACAGGCTTGAGTCCGGCGGCTACAGTACCGCTAAAAAGTTCATACTACTGAAATGATAGAAGTGCTATTAACAAAAAGCCCTCGAGGAAAAATATCCTGAGGGCTTTGAATTGAAAAATTCTTAATGCTATTTAATCAGGAGAAGTTTCTTTGAACTTCTGAACTCTCCGGCCTGAATGGAATATATGTACATTCCGCTGGGCAGGGAAGAGGCATCAAACTGAACCGTATGCGTTCCGGCAGACCTGTATTCATTTGCAAGTACTCCTACTTCTTTCCCGAGCATATCATAAACCAGAAGTTTTACAAATCTTCCTTCGGGAATTGTAAAGGAAATTTTTGTCGACGGGTTAAAGGGATTTGGGTAATTCTGGCTAAGTGAAAACATTTCCGGGTGCGAAACCTTATCTGTCTTAACTTCTGCTAATATACCTTCTCCTTTTAAGACCGACACCCCTTTATCTGTAGCTATCCATTTATTGCCATCCTTATCAACTGTTACTGATTTAACAAACTTTGCGTCCAAACCTGAATTTGAGCTGTTAAACACAGTCCAGACCTTCCCGTCAAACTTACCCAGGCCGTTATTCGTTCCAAGCCAGATGTTATTCTTCTGATCAAAGCATATTGAATATATATAGTTAGAGCTTAAAGCTGAATTGGTTTTATTATAGACCGTCCAACTGCTGCCGTCAAATTTGACTACTCCACTATTTTTAGTCCCAATCCATTTATTCCCTTGTTGATCTGAGGCAACTACAGTAACCAGATCCTGTGGAAGTCCTGAATTGGACTTATCATATACTGTCCACGTTGTGTCGTTATACTCAATCAGTTCCCCATATGTTGAGGTTCCAAGCCATTTATTCTCATTCTCATCAATTAAGATGGAATTAACTATGTACATTCCTGGGAAACCGGAATTTGAGGTACTATAAAATTTCCAGTCCTGGCCGTCAAATTTTAACAGGCCGGCAGTGTAATCTATTCCAAGCCATTTATTACCCTTGGAATCTACGGCAACTGATGTTACGTAATTTCCAGGCAGCCCGAAATTTGTGCTGTTATACACTGTCCAGGTCGTATCATCAAATCTGAAGAGGCCAAGGTCTGATCCGATCCATTTATACCCCTGAAGGTCTATTGCGATTGAAGTGATTTGTGCATTGGAGACTCCGGTTAAAGTAGGGCGATAGACGGTCCATTCAGTTCCGTCATATTTTGTTAATACAGAATTATCTGCCATCCATTTATTATTGTGGCTGTCTATGGCAATCTGGTTGGTCCCGGTATACAGAAGACCTGAGTTGGAAGTCCTGTACACCGTCCAATTCTGGTCATCGAACCTGGAAATCCGGTAAGTTGTTCCCACCCACTTATTTCCCATATCATCAATTACCACAGATAAGACCTGATTTTCCGGCAGTCCGGAATTGGAACTGTTGAATACTGTCCAGTTTTTGCCGTCAAATTTTGCCAGGCCTGCATTAGTGGCGATCCACTTATTTCCCAGAGAATCCACTGCAATTGACCGGATCCCGTCATCCGGTAATTTCGAGTTAGAATGGTTATATGTTGTCCATGTACTATTGTCAAATTTAACAAGCCCGGCCCAGCAAGACATCCATTTATTTCCATCATTATCGATAGCAAGTGTATGGGAATAATTGTCTAGCAATCCGGAATTGGAACTGTTGTATACAGTCCATGTGGTATCGTTAAATTTTAACAGTCCGCCGCCATAGCATGCAAACCATTTATTCCCTTTATTATCAACCGCAGCAGATTGAACGACGCCGGCTGGAGTAATAGAACCATTTATTTTATATGTGGTCCAATTTATACCATCGAATCTTACAGTTCCCAAGCCGTTTGCAATCCACAAATTGTCCTGCTTATCCAAGGCAATTGACAGGACATAGTTTTCCGGCAAATCCGAATTAGATGTATCATATACGGTCCATGTAGTGTCGTTGTATTTTACGAGTCCTAAATTTGTCCCAACCCATTTGTTCCCTTTATGGTCTACTGCAATTGCATTAATGTTATATCCAGGCAATCCGGAATTTTCAGGACAGAAGAGATCTCTTTCACCAGTCAGCATATTCAGTTTTGTAAGATAGCTTCCGGTTCCGATCCACAGGAATTGCCCATCAACTGCCTGGCAACTTACAACACTTTGAGGCTTGTAGTTAATCCACTCGTCGGACTGGGCGTAAATGAGAGATGAAAAGAAAAGAAATAATGATAGAATTTTTAGAAGTTTCATTCAGCAACCTTATTTATTACTAAAACTGTAGAACTCCGTGGAAAGCAGAAACAGTGTCTTTGATTTCTGCGTTTCAAGTTTATAGATTTTGGAGAAAAAATACAAACCAGTTTTGAGTCATTAATTACAGAGGCAAGTTAAAGATCTCAAAAAATTAAGCTCTCAATATATAAAATGGTGACGGAGGGCGTTCTCGGAAAAGTATACTGAAAAAGTGAGGAGATTCTTCTTTGGGCCGCATTGAATAGCAACTGAAGGGCAGGGTAATTTCACCTTTACGCGTGTAAAGGCTGATTAAGTGCAGCGCCTTCCATTTTGCCCTGTAAGTATCCTGAATGAGCAGCTTAAAAAGTAAAAAGGCCAGTCATAAATGGCTGGCCTTTCCTTAAATTCTCTATTTTAACAGGAGAAGTTTCCTTGTAAAAGCTTGGATTTTATTCGAATCTCTTTCCTTTAGCTCAACTCTTGTAAGATAAATGCCGCTGCTGACAGGCTGATTAAAGGAATCCCTGCCATCCCAAGTGTAAAATTTACCCGCAATTAATTCCTCGCCGTCGGCAATTGTTTTAACAAGCTGTCCCAAAATATTGAAAATATACAGATTCACCTTTGATGGGCTCTTTACCCTGACAAGAATTTTCGTCTGAGAATTGAACGGATTCGGGAAAACAGAAAAGCCTAGTGAATCAGCCTTCGGTTCATCCTCAACTTTTGTTAATTTAGATTCATCAAAAGGATCTTTCATAAAATGAATTTTATCGTTCGGTTCCAATGCAAGCAGGGCAGTATAATCACATAACAGATTATACTTTAACGCAAGCTGAACAATTTTTGTTGTGTCAAAGCCCCCATTTGCAAAGTATCCTTTTATCGCCTCATTTCCCAGCATTGCAGAAATTACGGGGTTTATTTGAGGTGTGTCATGAAAAATTGGTACAGTAAAAGAACGTGTCTTTAGAGAATCAATCCCGGTGAACTTTGCTGCTATATCTAGCGTAATCTCACTTTCTGCGTTGGCTGAACCGATGAAAAATTTAGGACTGTTATTATCCTGCGGATCCTGCCTGATCTCTCTTATTTCCAAAATCTTATCGGGACTGTCATCTGCGGATGCCCTGAGGGTAAATTGTTCAAGTGAAGGAATGGAATATGCTGAAAGCATTGAACACATAATATCCCAGTCGTTCAGATGAGCCTCAAAATGAATTCCCTTCAAATTATCGGCGACTTTTTTTAATAAGAAACCACTGCCATAATAGGTGACATTATCTACAGTAACAGATGGCGGTACACTTACAGTACCATCAATAAGATTGATTGAATTGAAGACCGGTTTTGCTGAACTGCTGAATCGGGATGCATAATTACCAGACCATGCAAATGCATCCTGATCTAAAATCAGAGAATCGGAGTTGCTTATGACAAGAGCCCTGTCAAATTTATTTTTTGTATATTCATCACTCATAGCATTCAGAGTCTGTCCCAACTGAGATGGAGCTTTTGAATGATTAAGTCCCAGGAGCGGCATTCCTAAAAGTTTTTTTAAGGGAGCATCATCGTTGAACGACCAAATACCGGAAACCACAATCAGGCCTTTCCCGATCCTTTTGGAAATTACAACAGGGTTCCCATCTTTGTCCTGCAGTTCAATTTTAACGTCAGGATCATCATATTTTAGTGTATATGTCCCGGCATGATCTATGCTCTCAGGAAAGTCTAGTCCGATATTCCCATTTATATTGCGATAGAATGTCATTGAATTGTGATTGGCTGCTTTTGTGCTTAAGCCATTTATATAATGTGTGGCTACTGGTTCGAGCCTATTGTCTCGGTTTTTATCATAATAGGTAACAAATCTTCCCCCGTTCAGGAAGAAAGTATCTAAAGATGCCAGGATCTTAGGTAATTCAGTTGAAGATGGTATCCTCTCAAAGCCTTGATCGTATGAAGCAATAATGTTTGATTTATTGAAGATTTCTGTGGCCAGGTAAATATTATCAAATTTATTTATGTTAGCAAATAACTCAATTCCCGTAAATCCCCAGCAATTTGGGGCATGGCTATCACAGTACGTTAAATTTGGAAGTTTGCTTTGACTTATAGAATCGGCGTATTTACTTTGTACAAATCCATCCAGCGTATTATCGATATTGACCGGAGCAGCAGGTATCCAGGATGATGATAATATTTTTGTATTGCCTGCTCCGCTTACAATAACATTAAAGTAATCATTAGGCTTAAGTGAGGCTTTGAACAACTTTTTTAAATTAGGTATTAATATCGAGTAGTTCTTATTACTGCTGCCGCTTAAATCAATTCCAATAAGATTCTTTTTACTCGTACTATCGATACTGAGGCCGAAAACATCCTTGAGCTTGAATGAGGATTGGAAATAGGTGAGACTGTCACTTCCTTTATTTAAATCAGAGTAAAAGCCATTCTGCATATTGATTTTGTAGTTCAACTTAAGGCTATTGAACTGGCTGATGTCGGTAAGATTTAATAGTTTATACTCGTAACCTGCTGTGTCCTTCAGAAATTTGAATGTTTGATCAGGACTTTCATTGATCCCGGCTTCACCCCACATGTCCTGCTTTGTTCTAAAAAGAACTTCAAGGGGCTTTACTGCATTGTTATTTGATTTTAGCATTAATAATGGAAGTTCAGTTGCAGCGGTCGAGCCTACCCAGCGAGTTGGAGTAATAAAATTCAGCTTTATTTTTCTTAATTTCCCAGACTCTAATGGATAAATATGCAGTTCGTATTGGTTTCCTTTCTTAGTTAAAAAAGCCGGATCTCGTTTCATGCTTACAATGCTGTCATAAATTGATCGTGCTGTCCACGTATCCATGCAGATTGCCTTCATCACGCTATCGCCGATCCATAACCAGAGGTCATTTACAACTGCCCCCTGGGGTAGTTCAAATCTGTGAATAATTTCAACTTTCTGTCCGGGGCTGAACTGGCCATGATCGGAGTATTCCAGGTAAAGTGATTGTTCCGAGTACCCGCCAAGTGGTTCTACTACAAGTGTCGCCTTGTCAATATAACCTGGCTTTGATAAATAGATATCAGGAACTCTGACAATTACTTCATTGATGCCAAATGTGGATTTAGTAAGGGCGATTAGAAGGATAATAGCAAGCGAGAACATTTTCGTCAGTTTCATGACTCCTCCAGCTAAAGATGCAACAAAAATTGATAAAGTATGAAAATTTGCTTCCATGGAAACTAATCGTCCAAAAACTATGAATTATTAAGCTAAATTCAAAGGAAGCGATAAGATTCCGGCAGAAGCATTGTCTACTGGTATAAAAGATTATTAGAGCATTTGAAAGACATTTAGTTCGCAAAAATGACTCAATTTATTCTTGAATGACTTTGTCTCCATTGAATGGGCAGAATGGAGTAAAATATCTGCCGCCCGGGGCTGATTCAGCCACGGGAGTTCTGATTTTCCGGCATTTCTGCAAAACCTTTTTGGCTATCCAGCAGCGCCTCAATAAGGAGAATCATTCTCCTGTCTGTATTATGCCTTAGAATAACATAAAAACTCTCCAGCAGAAGACCCAGCGCTAGAACCATCATGCATCCGTTTAATATTGCGGATGACCACCCGGGTTTGCTCATAACGTATTCAATCTGCACAATCCATATAACTGATACCAATAAGCCTATCCACGCCCCTGAATAGCTGTTCCTGGACCGGATCCTTTTTAAATTCTCCAGTTCCTTCAGCAGGGCAATTCTTGTCTCTGGACTCATTTTGTCTCCTAAATTCTGCTATTTAGCAGGAAAGAATTTTATTAAATACTTATTCCAAGACCGATTCTGACAGAAGTTAAATTATAGGACCAGCTGCTGTTTGTATCATTAGAGGTCGTTATCGTCCTGGTAGAACTCGATAGCGACATTTCCTCATATTTAACTTCTGATTTGTTCCAGGTCCTTCCGCCTGTAAGCTGAGTCTCAGCAAAAACACGGATGCTCTGACTTATGAAAGCTTCCAGACCGATGAATGCCGAAAGTCCTGCAGAAAAACCGTATTTAAGACTGTTGTCATTCTGATTATATCCGGTATTTTCGGGATAAGTATTATTATTTGACGACTCCTGTTTTAATCTGCTATACGAAATAAAAGGACCCACACCCAGATAGGCCTGACCAAGATGGGATCTGTAGAAATTGTATGAGTAAGCAAATTCCGCTGTAATATTATTCAGGCTGCTTGTGCTGGTATTCTCATAAATTCGTTTATCCGTCGAGGAACTTTTGTATTCACTATTCCGGTCGATTTTGTTATCTGAATACGAGCTTGAAAAATCGATGCGAAGCCTGAAGTCGGAGTTCCCGGAATTATAGAACTTATAGGCAAGGGCATAACCATTGATGAAATAGAAATAAAAGGTATTGCCGGGTAAATTTGTCTTTACGACAGAATCCTGAACCTGGGCTATTGAAACATTATTGACTGAACTTACAAACAGTACAGCAATTAAAACCAAAAGAGTGTGAAGTTTCATAATATTTCTCCTAAGATTAAAGTTTATTAAGAATTGATGGCCTCATGAAAATTCTTAAGGAAACAGGTCAGAACTACTTTTAGCGCCGGGATGCACAAAAATATTTCTTCTTACATATATATATGGTGACGAAGAGCATTTTCGGAAAAAAATGATGAGAAAAATTAAATAAATGTGAGGAATTTTCAAATGGGCCACATAGAATGGCTGTTTACGGGGAAGAATATTCCGGGAAATATCATTAATTGTCCCTGCCGGACAGGACGTCTCCGGCAGGGATAAGTTTATCAGACTAAGGCATTTATTTCTGTTTTACCAGCTCAATATCTGCGCTAATTTTAATTGTTCTGCCTACAATTGCCCCTCCGGTTTCCATAAGGGCGTTCCATTTCAGGTCGTAATCAAAGCGGTCAATGCTGCCGCTCAGGCTGAACCCTGTTCTGAGGTTTCCCCATGGATCGTTTACCGTTCCGCCGTACTCTACGTTCAGCTCAACAGGTTTTGAGATCCCCCTGATTGTAAGATAACCCAGGACTTTGTAGTGTTCATCATCGGTCTGCCTGACTGAAGACCCCTTAAAGGTAATGGCCGGATATTTCTCTGCATTAAAGAAGTCGTCTGATTTCAGATGATTATCCCTGTCGTTATTGCCGGTATCGATGCTTCCTGCGTCAATTGTAACGTCTATCTCAGCAGTTCTGAAATCATCGCCATCTGTACGGACATTTACTTCATATGAATTAAAATGCCCTTTTACGCTAGAGATGACCATGTGCTTTGCCGAAAACTCAAGCCTTGAGTGAGCCGGATCCAATGTCCAGAGGGCTGAAGTGATGTTTTCGTTTACTGTATTGCTAATCTGGGTACTCATATTGTATTTCCTTTGTTTTATTTTGGTTTAATCTGTACTTAACACATGTTACAACAATATATGTTATAACACGTAAAATTATAAAAAAATTTAACTTCCTGTCTTGCTGCCTGTCTTAAAACATGTGTGTTATAACACAAATATAATATGGTTTTCTCTTTTTGTCAAGTTAATTTGAAAAAAAAGGGTAGAATAAATGAAATCTTTAATACTGACTCTGCTGCTCTTTATTTCTTTGCTGATTTTATATACAGGCTGCAGCGCTTCAAGAAAAAGTGAACCACAAAAAGGGCCGCTTTTTGAAATCCTTTATTAGCTTTATAAGCAGCATTATTCCAGAATTTTTATGATGCTCATAAAATTAGTTTTCATTGTACCCTGCAGGGATATCAATAAAAAAGCAAGTGCCTCCAGGTCACGGGCTCTTTTAAGAGGTCCCGCATCAATTGCTCTCATATTGCCCGAAGAGACAAGACTGCTGATTGTTCTTTTGGCTTCTGCATCATCGCCGGCAATGAATACATCCAGCTTCTGCCCGGCGACTTCACCTTTTTTCAGAGTTCCGGCAAAAGTAGTATTAAATGCCTTGACCAGCCTGGCACCCTGAGGCAACAGCCCTGCAATTTCCTCTGCCGCAGAAGTGCCGGGTTTTGTTACAAGGCCATCGTAGCTCTGGTTCAATGGATTTGTTATATCAACAACTATTTTTCCCTGCAGCTGCCGGCTGTAGTCTCTTACGACAGAAGAGGCTGCAGAATAGGGGATTGCAAGAATTACAATCTCTCCCTCAACGGGGTTTCCGGGTGAGGCTGCTTTAACTGCAGCACCTCCTGCGGCAGATGAGGAGAGTCTGCTTATAAGCTCGTCGGCTTCATGCGGCTTGTGCCCTAAAAATGTTATGTTGTTGCCCCCTGAGAGAAGTCTTGTCGAAATTCCTTCTGCCATTTTTCCTGTACCGATAATTGTTACGTCCATTCTGATTCCTTTCATTCTTGTTAGTTAAAATATAAATATGTTAACTGAAGACATATTTTTGCATACAGATAAGAATCGGAAAAGTACCGGTTCAAAGTTCCTGATCATTGTCTTCAGGTTTAATCATAAATTAAGCTAATAAGAATAAAAGCCCATAACCATGCCGAATTTATGACACAATGCCGGGCGGCATTTATTATGGAAAACGGAAAGCTATTTGAATTACAGGTATCGGAGATGGCGGATGTGACACCCAGCATTTTTGAAAAGAAGTGCCAAAAGTAAAAAAAAGCCAGTCATAAATGACTGGCCTTTCTTGTAGCCATCCCCCTGCATTCCTTATTTCAGCAGGAGAAGTTTTCTGGTAAATGTCTGGATTTTATTTGTACTTTTTTCCTTAAGTTCAACTCTTGTGAGATAAATGCCGCTGCTTACAGTCTGATTAAAGGAATTCTTTCCATCCCACATATAGTACCTGCCTGAATTTACCTCCTCACCATCGGCAATTGTTTTTACAAGCTGTCCTAAAATGTTAAAAATATAAAGATTCACCTTTGAGGGGCTCTTAACCTTAACAAGAATTTTTGTCTGGGAATTAAACGGATTCGGGAAAACTGAGAAGCCTGATGAATCAGCCTTCGGTTCATACTCAAGACGAGTTAAATTTGACTCATCAAAAGGATTTTCCATAAAATGAATATTATCATTTGGCTCCAGTGCCAGCAGGGAAGTATAGTCACACAGTAGATTGTCTTTCAAAGCAAGCTGAACAATCCTTGCTGGATCAAAGCTACTATTGGCAAGGATTTTTTTCATTTTCTCATACCCCAGCATTGCAGAAATTATGGGATATAATTGAGGTGTACCATGATATACCGGTATAGTAAAAGTACATGTCTTCAAAGAATCAATTCCGATGAACTTTACTTCAAAACTTAACTTAATTTCGCTTTCTCCTGAAGCTGAGCCGATATAGAATCTGGGACTGATGTTATCCTGGGGCTCGGGTTTGATTTCTCTAAAGTCCAAAATCTTAACGAGTTCGTTTTCGACTGATATATGGAAGGTAAGTTGTTCAAGCGAAGGAATGGAATATGCCGGGAGCATAGAAGATATGATGTCCCAGTCATTCAGATGAGTCTCAAAATGAATTCCATTCATATAATCGGCAACTTTTTTTAACAAAAAACCGCTGTTGTAATAAGTAACATTACCCACAGTTACTGATTGCGGCACACCAAAAGTACCATCGATCAGGTTGACAGAATTGAAAACCGGTTTTGACGAACTGTCGAATTGGGCTGCATAGGCATTTGCCCAAACATATGAATTCTGCTCTAAGACCAGAGAATCGGAATTGCTTATTACAAGAGCTTTATCAAATTTATTCTTTGAATATTCAGTACTTATGGCATTCAAATTCTGCTTGACAAGAAATGGAACAAACGAATGCTTAAGTCCCATAATCGGCAATTCTAAGAGTCTTTTTTGCGTAGCGTCATCGTTAAATGACCATAGGCCTGAAACTACAATCAAACCTTTCCCGATCCGCTTGGAAATTATAACGGGGTTCCCATCATTGTCCTGCAGTTCCACTTTAACGTCAGGGTCACTATATTTCAAAATATATGTTTCAGTATGGTCTATGCTGTCAGGGAAGTCTGATCCGATATTTCCATTTATGTTCCGGTATAATGTCATTGAGTTGTGATTATATGATTTTGCGTTTAAGCCATTAATGTAATGAGAAGCCACCTGTTCAGCATGATTACGATTAAAATCAAAATATGTAAGAAATCTTCCGCCTTTAAGGAAGAAGGCATCTAAGCATGCAAGGATTTTAGACAGCTCTGTTGGAGATGGCACACGCTCAAGTCCATGATCGTAGGAAGCAATTATGTCCGTTTTACTGAAGTTATCAGAAGCCGCATACATATTTTCGAACACTTCAACATTAGCAGAGGACACAATTCCGGAAAATTTCCAGCATTTTGATGCGTTGCTATCACAGAAAGTTAAATTCAGAAACCTGCTTTGAGTTATTGAGTCAGCAAAAGTACTATGCTCAAATTTATCCAGTGAATTATCAATATTGGCAGGAGCAGCAGGTATCCAATCTGATGATAATTTTCTTGTTTTGCCTGACCCGCTTACAATGATCTTAAAGTAATCATTCGCCTTAAGTGAAGCTTTGAGCAACTTTTTTAAGTTGGGGATTAAAGTAGAAAAATTCTTGTAATTGTCTCCACTCAGGTCAATTCCAATAAGATTCTTTTTACTGGTACTGTCAATACTGAGGCCGAAAGCATCCCCAAAATGAAATGATGCCTGGAAATAAGTAAGACTGTCTGTTCCTTTATTTAAGTCAGAGTAAAAACCATTCTGCATATTGATGCTGTTAGTCAGCTTAAGGCTGTTGAACTGGCTGATGTCGGTAAGATTCAATAGTTTATACTCATAACCAGCAGTGTCCTTAAGAAATTTGAATGTCTGGTCAGGACTTTCACTGATCCGGGCTTCTCCCCACATATCCTGCTTTGTTCTAAAAAGTATTTCAAGAGGTTTGAGCGTGTTGTTATTCGATTTCAGCATTAAGAGTGGAAGTTCAGTTACTGCTGTCTTGCCGATCCATTGGGCAGGAGTGATAAAGTTCAGCTTTATTTTTCTGAATTTCCCGGGCTCAAGGGGATAAATGTGCAGTTCGTACTGATTACCTTTTTTTGTTAAAAATGCCGGGGTGCCTTTCATACCTGCTGTGCTGTCATAAACCGGTTTTGTCTTCCATGTGTCCATGCAGACTGCTTTCATCACACTGTCTCCGATCCACAGCCACATGTCATTTACAACCGCTCCCTGGGGCAATTCAAATCTGTGAATGATCTCAATTTTCTGCCCGGGACTGAACTGCCCGTGATCGGAATATTCCAGGTAAAGTGACTCTTCAGAATATCCGCCCAGCGGCTCTATTACCAGTGTAGCCTTATCAATATAACCCGGCTTAGATAAATGAATGTCAGGGGCTCTGACTATTATTTCATTGATACCAAATGCGGCATTGGTAAGGGTGATAAAAAGAACAAAAACAAGTGAAAGCCTTTTCGCCAGTTTCATGGCTCCTCCAGTTATAAGTGCGGTCATGTTGAAAAAGTATGAAATTCGCTTTCCCGGAAAGGACCGTGAAAAATTATGAAATATTAAAGCAAAACTCAAACAGGATAAATCTTCCAGGGCTTCAAATATCGCTTGATGTTATTTAATCAGGAGGAGTTTCTTTGAGGCTCTGAACTCCCCGGCCTCTATAGAATATACATACATTCCGCTGGGAAGGGAAGAGGCGTCAAACTGAACCTTATACTCGCCTGCACTCTGTTCTTTACTGACAAGTGTTGATACTTCACGCCCCAGCATGTCGTATATTTTCAAATCTACATGGGACAGCCTGGGAAGCGCATATGTTATAATTGTCGAAGGATTGAAAGGATTTGGGTAATTCTGCAACAGGCTGAAACTTTGAGGCGCATTTCCATTAAGTGAGACAGCGCTGAACTCCGGGAAAAAGAACCTGGAAGATTTGGTAATCACGGAATTAAATGCTGTATCATTAGCCGTAGTCTCAAGAGGAAAGCCAAGATAAATTAACTTTGCGGCATTCGTGGAAGCACCGAGTGTGCCTGAATATTGGATGCCGGCACCTTTGCCATTTGCGTACTGCATGCATAATGTGCTGCCCCCGGAGATTCCAATCTCATCCGGGTAGCCGACTTCATATGTCTGCGCGAAATTAAAATTTGTCCCTCCAAGTGCTGAACCGGCAACACCGGCTGCGGATTTTGAAGATGCATTGTCATTTAAAAAACTTGCTTTCAGGTAAGTGCTGTAAAAGCTCTTATCAGATGCTGTTCCCTTGGCTGAGAGGTCCCAGCCTATTTCGCTGCCTGAGACGAAAAGTTTTCCGCCGCCTTCAAGATAGCTTTGTACCAATGCCTGTTCTGCCGTACTGAAGGTTTCATTAAGCGTGCTTTCATCGCCCGACATCCAATAAACAGCATCATAATTGTTAAGGATGCCTGATAGGTTTGCCAGCTGAGAACTTTTTACCGATTCAAAAGGCATGTTCAATGCTGATAATGCATTGCCATACCTAATGGTAAAGACAGTTCCATTGCCCCTCCAGCCGCCGGCATCACGGTCGAAGCCGTCGACTATCAGAATCTTTTTTGCCGCGGTGGATGATTTCCCAGTGCCGAGAGCGTTTGACAAGCCGCTTTCAGTTAAAGTTGAATTGTTAAGTACGCTTGAAACACGGTAATATTCGGTATTGCCGCTCATCGTAACTGTTGTAGAGAATGAGTTTAATGTATTTTCATTTTGGATCTGCCTCCAGTTTGTGCCGTCTGCAGAGCTATAAAGCCTGAAGCCCTTTACTCCGGCAGTATCGCAGCTGAAGGTAATTTTTGCCGTTCCATCTGACTGCTTTAATGCGCTTAAGAGCAGAGGCTGCTTTACAGAATAATCATTTATCATCCCGTTATAAGACCTTGGTGTGTAGGCAGTCAGGTCTGAGGGTGTATAAGTCCAGTAAGAAACTGCCCAGTCGCGGGCGGAGGCCTCAGCAATTCTCAAAGCACCGTTTGAAGCTTTATCAATAAACATTCTTACGTGCCCGTTTTTAAGCACGGCATCTCCCGGCTTCATTTCATCCCAGCTTGAATATTGCGTTGTAATATCAGGCATACCGGATGTAGTACAATGATAGTTTAATGACCAGCAGCGGCTTACAAATCCTGAACAATCAACACCGACGGCATAGCCGGAAACACCGGCTGTGTTTATATCGCCGGAATACCTGCCGCTAAGAAGACCGTTCGAGAAAGCTGAGAGTGTACAGAATCCACCCCACATATATGGGACCTTTGCGTTCATTCCAACTATAAGCCATGATGGTGTTCTTACCACGTCGCCATCGGGACCGGTTACATCTGAAGGTGCGAGGTTGTTTTGCTTGCATTGATATTTATAAAGGACATAGCTTTCTGCGATTCTTAAAGCAGTACTCCTGCTTACAGCCTGAACGCCGGAGTTTTGTTTTCCTAAACTTTCATTCAGGCCGGCAGAAACCACAGCTTCAGTATTGGGTACAATATTATTATAATTCAGTTCATAATTATATTCCTGAGGATATGAAATCTTTCCGGAGGCAGGAATTGTAAGATTACTCCATTTGATCAGAGTGAGCTTGTCTTCTTCGGTTAGCAGGTGATAAAGGTTCCCTTCAGCATCTACCTGGAAATCGCGCACCATATAAAGGTATTTAATTGAAGGTACTTCCAGTATTGAAAGTACACTGCCTTCAGGAGACAAAGTATAAACCTCACGCTTAACCCTCAGGGGAATTTCACATACATAAGTTTCTACGAGGACAAAAGAATTTCCTTTTGAATCTATTCCAATCAGGTCAGAATATGCCAGGGTGGAAGGGAAGTTCAGCTTAAATGTTTTATTGAAATTTTGTATTTCATAATTCAATACAAGCTCGTTCCGGTTTTTAACATTTACTGTAATTTTTTCTCCCGCAGCATTTGAAAGAATACCGCAGTCATCTTCAAAAACATCCTGCTTATTAAAGAGGAATGATCTCTTTAAGGTATAACGGTTGTTCGGATCTGAAGTGATCTGATTATCCGGCAAAGCACATTGGAGCTTATCGCTGCCCGGAATGAAACCTTCTGCGGATCTGTTCTGGTTAATTGTCTTTTGGAGACGATTGCCAGTAATGCAGTAACTTACGGGGGAATCGAAAGCATTAAGCCATATATCATCTTTAACAAGATCAAAAGATGAAATGCAGTAGATACCTGAATTTTCAATTCTTAAATTTACAGGAAGATCAGAATATCTTTTTTCTGCAAGCTTTGTAAAAACAGCCTGCCCGTTAACAGAACCGATCGAAAAGACAAAGTACAGGAACAGTAAAAAATACTTCATGAAAAAGCTCCAGGTAAGAGTTAGTCTAAGGGATATATTTTTCTTTAACTGAGATTATCTCACCATTCATTATCTTAAATGAAAAAGGTTTTTGCCTGAACTCAGCATAATCTTTCCGGCTGAAGATCGAAAGGAATTTCTGCAGGCTGATGGCCTCGTTGAACTTAAAATTTCCGGAAGTATCAAGTGAAAGTGTCTGCATAATAATTACAGGTTTGGCGGAAATTTTAATTTTAAGCGAATCTTTTTTAGGATTTCTTATATAGAAACCCTGCGGGGGATCAGTAAGATTAGAAAGTTTTTTCTTCTTATCTTCCGAATATGCCTTTAATGCATCATTGCCGCTGAACCATTCCACGGTATCGATTAAAACGTAATTTGCAGGCATACCGGAAGATACTGCTTCAATATAGCCCGTGCAGTTAAAGTCAGGCAATGCATTTACGGGTGGCTGTGCCGAAGAATTCTGTGCCGGAGAATGCAATGAATCAGTTTGTTTTGGGTCGCTCTGTTTATTATTGCCGCAGCCGCCAGAGATCAGTGCTGCAGATAAAATTGCCGCAGCGAACAAAATTGGCTCAAGGTTTTTATTCAAAGAATGGCAGAATATTTTCATAATAAAAAACCTCCGGCAATATTTGTTATTCCAAACTTTACGGGTACAAAATAACAAAATTTATATAAATTCGGAAAACCGGAAATTTATTTCATTTTGTTCCTCAAAAAGTCTGGTTTTAATATTGGTTAGATCAATTTTGAGTTTAAGACTTATATCCTGTTGCAAAAATGGTGCTTATGCCTGATGAGTCAGTTTAGTCTTCAAGTGGGGCCGGAAAGTAGTAAAATGCAAAAAGTCAAAAAGCGTATTAATCCGTCTTTGAGTTTAACCAGAGGGAAAGGGGATGTAATGCGCAACTATCCAAAATGCTGAGAACTCAGGCTGTTTTGATCATTTCCGATTAGCCTATATCCTATAAATGTCCTAATGTTATTACAACAAAAAGCCCTTAAAGCATTTGCATTTAAGGGCTTTTAATTAAATATCGCTTGATCTTATTTTAATAAGACAAACTTCCTTGAAGCATTGTATGCGCCTGATTCAAGCCTGTAAAGGTATACTCCGCTTGGAAGGCTACTTCCGTCAAAGCTAACGCTGTAGCTTCCCGCAGGTTTATATTCATCTATAATAACAGCAACCATTTCCCCTAGCGCATCAAATACCGAGAGCTTAACCTGACCAGCTTTCTTAATCGAATAGCCTATTGTTGTTGAAGGGTTGAATGGGTTCGGATAATTCTGGCACAGTAAAAACTCATTTGGAAAATTGTTGTTTTCCTCAATTCCTGTCGGTCCTGTAAAGTGACATATTTTTCTATTACTGGCAGTTAACCATCCATTATTGGCATCAATAAAATAAATGTTGAAAATTGCATTACCGCCTTGTGGATTTGTCAAAGGGGTAGTCTGTCTCGTCCAGCTTTTGCCGCCATCTGTTGTATGCTGGATAACCCCATATCTATTTTCGTCTTTGGTAGAAATCCAGCCATTGTTTGCATCCAGAAAGAAGACCGTTTTGCTTCGGTCATTCGGGTTTATTCCGCTGTTAGTAACATAATTCCAGTTTTTGCCGCCATCAGCAGTTTTTAGAACCTTGCCTTCATCACCAACAATCCATCCATTATTTGTGTCGGGAAAAAAGATCGCATTGTAATTACCGGCCGAGTTATCAGAAAATTGTTCTGCCCAATCGGTACCGCCATTTGTAGTATGTAATATTTTGAATGGGGGCTGGTCTCCATTCATACCGAATCCATAAAATGCCCAGCCATTATTCATATCCACAAAATGAAATATTCCGGCTCCGTTAAACGGGGCCCAATTTTTCCCGCCGTCCGAAGTTTTCAAATATGTGTATGCCTGTGTCGAGAAATTAAAATACAGAAGCCATCCGTGATTTACATCAACAAATTGAATCTGGAAACCCATATCGCCTTTTGTTGTGGAAAGCACTTTCTTTTGCCACGATTTTCCACCATCTGCAGTTTGATAAATTACGACTCCGTAGGAAGTGCCAAAGCTGGAGCCAAAAGAATTAATTTTCCAACCGTGAGTCTGATCTGCCCATGACATGGATATTGCCGGATCAGAAGAACACCAGACAGTATCATCAGGAAAAGGTGTTACCATTATCCAATTTTCCCCTGCATCAGTTGAATGGAGCAGGCGGCCCCCAGTGCCGACTGAAATCCAGCCTTCGGTGGGGCTAACAAATTGAACTTTACCGATTTCCGTTGTATCCCCGGAAACTAAGGGACTTGTCTGAAAAGACCAGGACTGAGCCATAAGAGTTGCATGGGAGGAGATAAAAGCAGCAACTATAATCGAATATGTGACAATTTTCCAGGACATATTATTGACCCCCTTTGTTGAACGTTAATTTATAAGTACGGAATTGTTCTTAATAATATGATCAGCAAATGAGCAAAAAATATATGTATTATTTGATAAGTTGGGATCCACGCAAGATGTCCGGTAATAATTCCTTCAAATCTAATATGTTTGAATTTGAAATACAATGGCCTGACTTTTTTTATTAAAATGAGACAGACTATCTATAAATCAGGCGGTTTTTACTGTATCGGGGTGCAAAGTAAAGCGGTTTGTCAATTGGGGAAAGGAATTTTTACTGTATATCCCCAAAATGAACTCAATTGGTAAAACAGGAGAGTTATGGCGTAGTAATGGGTGTTACTTTGAGAAAAAAGCTCAAAAACGTTTTTAATCCGTCTTTGAGTTTTTATATGCGGAAAGGGGGAGATTTTCCGCAGCCCCTTGAAATGTCTGGAATTCAGGCTGTTTTGGGCATTTCTGATTAGTCGATGTCCTAAAAATGTCCTAAATATTTTTCAACAAAAAAGCCCTCAAAGGAAGAATCTTCAAGGGCTTGAACTAAATATCACTTCAAGCTATTTCATCAAAATAAACTTCTCAATAAAAGCCAAGGGTGAAATGATTATTTTATTTTTGAATAACAATGGGAATCCTTTCTCCTTATAAAAGGAACCGTTTAACTGCCCGTAAAAATGTATAAGTAATTCCGCCTTTTGTATACGTCCAGCGAA
This sequence comes from Ignavibacteria bacterium, assembly GCA_025612375.1. Classification (NCBI taxonomy): domain Bacteria; kingdom Pseudomonadati; phylum Ignavibacteriota; class Ignavibacteria; species Ignavibacteria bacterium. The sequence continues at coordinate 5,224 of JAAXKN010000003.1, read as the reverse complement.
TCTTGAATTCTTATTTTAGTAGTGTAATGATAAACTCATTTACTATGATGAATCATTTATGGCTGGAATAAAAACCTCGAAATTTAAGGGAGTTATATTATGATTAAGGATAAAGTTGTGATTATTACAGGTGCATCATCAGGAATTGGTGAGGCAACTGCAAAACTGCTTGCAGCTAAGGGCGCTAAAGTTGTTTTAGGCGCACGCCGTGAGCAAAAATTAAAAACCTTGGTTGATGAAATTCAAAGAACCGGGGGACAGGCAATCTACCAAATTATGAATGTAGTTAAACCATCGGACAACACAAATATTGTTGAACTTGCCATGAAAAAATATGGAAAGATCGATTCCATTTTTTTGAATGCCGGACTTATGCCGAATTCTCCGCTTTCTGCATTGAAAACCAGTGAATGGAATCAAATGGTTGATGTCAATATCAAAGGTGTTCTAAATGGCGTTGCAGCTGTGTTGCCACAGTTTGTAAGCCAAAAGTCAGGACATGTTATTACAACCTCATCGGTTGCCGGATTAAAGAGTTACCCGGGCGGTGCGGTCTATGGCGGGACAAAATGGTTTGTACGTGATTTCATGGAAGTGCTGCGCATGGAGTCTGCGCAGGAAGGAACCAATATTCGTACGACGACAATTTATCCTGCCGCAATTAACACCGAATTATTGGATACGATTACTGATAAAAATATGGCCCAGGGAATGACCGCACTCTATGATCAGTATGGTATTCCGGCAGACCGTATAGCTGATGTTGTAGCGTATGCAATAGATCAGCCTGAAGACACAACAGTTAATGAAATAACCATCGGCCCATCCAGGCAGAGTTGGTGAAGCTAGTAGCGTGCAAAGAGCTCACAGTGGTTTTATATTCTCAAATATATATCATCTGTTTGCGGATAAAGCGCTCACGAAATGTCTTTAACTATGAAGATGATTATTCGTACACTGAAATAATATGATATTTTGCAGGTAATAACATTGAAGAAAGGATAATATAAATGGAAATTATAAAAAATGGCTCACAAGCATCAGTAAAAGGACCGGAAGATTGGTTCACAGGGTCTGTTAGAATAGATCCGCTTTTTCAGAAAAGGGAAGCAACCAATGCGGCTGGAGCGCTGGTTACATTTGAACCGGGAGCAAGAACTGCCTGGCATACCCATCCTGCCGGCCAGACACTTATTGTAATATCAGGGCTGGGCTGGGTGCAGCGTGAAGGCGGTCCCATTGAAGAAATCTATCCGGGCGATGTAGTCTGGTTTACACCCGGAGAAAAACACTGGCACGGAGCTTCCCCGGATAAAGCAATGAGCCATATTGCTATTCAGGAAGAGAAAAATGGTAAAGCTGTCGACTGGATGGAAAAGGTCAGTGATGAGCAATACCGAAGCCTGAGTAAAGAAAGGAGAACCCACAATGGCTGCATGGCCTAAAGAGGAATTAAATAAGATAGCAGAAACTGATGACCTGCACATTTCACCTTTTCGTGATGATGGAAAGACATATGGTACACCGACCTGGATCTGGTCAGTTGTAGTCGGAAATGATCTTTACGTGAGGGCATACAACGGACAGGACTCTAGTTGGTATAAATCTGCCATGAAGCAGAAGGCAGGCCGCATAACAGCTGCCGGTATGACGAAGGAAGTTACATTCGAGTCTATTACCGGACCTGTAAATGATCTGATAGATGACGCTTACCGTAAGAAATATAATGGAAATCCCTATCTAAGTCCGATGTTAAATTCACGTGCCCGTTCGGCTACAGTGAAGGTCAAACTGTCGTGAGTATATTAATTGGATAAAATCGATCAAACGATCTGAAACTGCCGCTTGAAAAAGTCGCAGGAGGATATAAAGCAATGGATGAGAGGAGGGCAATCAAAACCCTTCTGATGCCTTGAGTGTTGCCTTTACATTAGGCCGCATCTTCCTGACAGAATTGGAGGCGCAAAGGTTGCACTCATCTCAGTGCTGATTGAGCCAATAGGATAGTCGTGAGGTGTTCAGTTGCTGTAGCATTAAGTTTAATCTACCAGCATGTTCCCGGAAAATGCAGGACACTCATTGGTCGGGCTTCATAAACTAATATAGTATATGATTGGTTGTATGAGGCAAATATGTAATTTAGCACATAGAATGACTGGTGAAGTCCATAAAAATACCCGGCCGTAAAATGTATAAGTAATTCCGCCTTTTGTATAAGTCCATTAGCTAATGCGTTTCTTATTTTAGTACTGTGAGTTTTAACCTGATAATTTAATCAGTAATTGGAGTTCATAAAATGAGTACAGCAAACAATATCTCGAGAAGAAAATTTATGCAGCAATCTGCACTGCTGGGAGCAGGAATATTGCTGGCTGGAACTACAAATTTTAACGCAAGAGAAAATGAAGGAGAAAAAATGTCACAAAATATTAAATCCAGAGGATACGCAGCAAAAGATACATCCGGGAAATTAAGCCCCTGGGAGTTTGAACGCAGGCCCGTTGGCGATAACGATATTTTAATTGAAATTAAATATGCAAGCATCTGCCATTCCGATATTCATCAGATGAGAGGGGACTGGGGAGCTCAGCAGTATCCTCAGGTTCCGGGTCACGAGATTGTGGGTGTTGTTTCGGCAATTGGTAAAAACGTAACTAAATTTAAGGTGGGCGACAGGGCAGGCGTAGGCTGTATGGTGGACAGCTGTATGGAATGTGAAAGCTGTAAACACGGGGAAGAGCAGTTCTGTGATAATGGTAAGACACTCTTTACATATGGTTATCCTGATAAAACATCTCCTTCCGGCATTAGCCAGGGTGGATATTCAAGTAACATTGTTGTAAGGGATCATTTTGCTGTTCATATTCCGGAAAATATCAGCTTCCAGGAAGCGGCACCACTGCTTTGTGCAGGAATTACCACCTATTCACCTCTTATGAAAGCAAAATTCAAGAAAGGAGATAAAGTAGGTGTTGCCGGCATCGGAGGGTTAGGGCATATGGCCATTAAACTGGCAGTATCCATGGGTGCCGAGGTATACGCTTTTACAACATCTCCGGATAAAGTAAAGGATATTCTTAAATTTGGAGCAAAAGAAGCCATTGTTGTGGACAGTCCGGAAAAGTTTAAGCCGTATAAAGGGAAACTGGACTATATGATTTCTACCATCCCTGTACAATTTGATATAGCTTCCTATGCGTCAGTTGTAAAGCCTAACGGCTTTTTTACACAGGTGGGCATGCCCGTTGGTTTTGAAGAAAAATTAAGCAATATTGGACTTGCCGCTTCGCGTGTTAACTATAATGCCTCCTTAATTGGCGGTATACCGGAAACTCAGGAAGTTGTTCAGTATTGTGCAGATAATAAAATTCATCCGCAGATACAGATTATTAAAGCTGAAGAGATCAATGATGCCTGGGCAAAGGTAATGAATAAAGAAGCCCGCTACAGATTTGTAATTGATGCTGCAACATTTTAATAAAGGTAATTTATTTAAGATAGGGTAAACAGGGTAAGTATGGACAAAAATAAGGATGACATCTTTGATAGAATGAGGTCTGGAGAGGCCATTCCATTTGATGATCCTCAATATTCCAGGATCTTTGAGGTAGTTTCCAGGACAATGCCTTTATCTGCAAAGCTTAATGCGGCGACAAATGTTGATCAGATACGAAATATTGTGAGTGAAATAATTGGTAGTACTCTGGATAAGAGCACTAAAATTTACATCCCATTTTACACCAATTTTGGAAAATTCATAAAGATAGGACGAAATGTATTTATCAATCATGCCTGTAGTTTTTTGGATTTGGGAGGAATAACGATTGAAGATGATGTTCTTTTAGGTCCTAAAGTCAATCTTATTACTGAAAGTCACCCTGTGAATCCTGCTGAGAGAAAGGCTCTTATCGTAAAGCCGATAGTTATTAAAAGGAACGCATGGATTGGAGCTGGTGTTACCATATTGCCAGGTGTAACTGTAGGGGAGAATTCCGTCGTGGCCGCCGGTGCTTTAGTTTCTAAAGATGTCCCGGCCAATATGGTCGTTGGTGGAATCCCTGCTAAGATCATTAAAACAGTTGATTAGTAAAATTTAATTATTGATTTCATACCAATTACTACACTTATGCTCGAAGGCAGGGGCATCTGGAGCATGATGTTTTATAGTTAAAGTATAAAGTAAAAGGAGAAGCTGATGCATTTTAAGAAAATAAGCGATCTGTTTGAATATCAGGGGGTTCCGGCACCGGAGAATCCCCTGTTGGGGTTGGTCCAATTTAATGAAGCCAGTGAAGCTATGAAAAATAAGGAAGTTTCATACGACTTTTATACAATCTGTTTTAAGAAGATAGAAAGTGGAGAGTTTTGGTATGGGAAGACAAAGTATGACAGTGATAAAGGGCTGATGTATTTTTTGAAACCAGGACAAGTCCTTAATATATACGATGTAGAAATTAAAGAGAAGGGATTTTCAATTTACTTCCATGAGGATTACTTAATGGGGCATTCTTTATTCAAGGAGATCAGGAAATATAATTTCTTTGATTATGAAATCAATGAAGCCCTTCATCTTTCTCCAAGAGAAAAAGAAGTTATGTGGTCTTTATACCATAAAATTGAAGCCGAGTATCACAACAATCCCGATGAGTTCAGTAAACCCATTATTCTCTCCCATCTTGATTCGATGCTGAAGTATGCTCAGCGCTTTTATAAGCGGCAATTCATAGACAGGAAACCCTTATCAGGTTCAACAATTACAAAATTCAACGAGTATCTTGTCGGTTATTTTGAGACCAGAGAAGCAGCTGAGAAGGGTTTGCCTACGGTTAACCAGATGGCGCTCCAGCTCAATCTTTCTCCAAAATACTTAAGCGACCTCCTAAAGCAGGAAACGGGGAAAACCGCAATGGAGCTTATACATCTTTTTGTGATCTCCGAGGCTAAGAATATGATTGTTTCCGGAGAGAAGAGTATTTCTGAAATTGCATATCAGCTTGGCTTTGATAATCCGCCTTACTTCTCCAGACTGTTTAAGAAAGAGGTAGGCTTAAGTCCAAAAGAATATAAAAACCAGATCATGAATTAATATAATTCTTAGGATCTATAATCTGAAACATTAAAAAAAAGGGAAATTATGTGAAGGAAATAGAACTAAATAATGGTGTAAAGATATAGTTCCCCCCAAAAACTGGACAAAAATATGGAATAATTTAAGGTGAAAAAA